>JAGWXK010000027.1 GCA_018969905.1 Bdellovibrionales bacterium | reverse complement strand
AACCTTGAAAGAGGCATTTTTGTGAGTCAATGGGGACACCCCTCACAATCCATGCCTTTCAAATAACGGCATTTAATTTGAGTCAATTCGTGCAGCTTGCAAGGTCAAGAATGACACATTTCTGAGTGGCGCATAAACCAATATAATTTTAAGTGGAGGGATATGCTTGCTGCGCAACATCCAGGGGTTCTTATTTTTGCTGATTCTATCTGCTGCACCGGATGCTTGGGCCGGATCGCCCTCCCTTCCGGAGGTGAAGACGCTTGCCTCGAACCTTGAGTTCCTGATGCTCCAGGGGTCGCCCGAAAGCATTCGCAATGGGACCAAACAGGTGGATGGCTATCTTAGCGCGCTTCCGGCAGACAAGCGCTCGGATCCGGAAGTAAAAAGGCTCTTTCAACTCAACGAGAACGCGAAGAATTTGGTTTTGATCAAGGGCGGGCTTGAGGGTTGTTTGGATCAGGAACAAAAGCAGCTTGCTCGATCCACGATCGACCGGACGGTTTCCTCGATGCTGAAGAGCTCTTCAGGCGCACCATGGACCGGAGCCAAATCAGGTGCAGAATGCAAAAAAGACGGTGCCAAGGGCAGAATCACCGATTCATTCGCGAAGGGCATGAGCGAAGCACAGCTGGATGCGATCCTTGCACTAAAACTTTATGAAAAATCGCTTCAGAACAGTCTTGATACCGAGTTGCAGTTGCTCAAATGGGGAAATGTAACCCAACCTGAAATCGAGGGGATCAAAAACGCATGGATTGAAAAACGCTGCAAGGGAGCGCCTCCCAAACAAAAGCCAAAGGGAGTGGATGGCCGTGAAGTCATCACACTGAAAGGTCCGGATCCGCGATGCAGGGAGATGGTTTTAAAAGCCTTTGAGAGCATCAAGCCGATGAATCAACTCGAAATCACCACAAAAGAACTCAACGAGAAGATCGTTCGAGTCAGTGAAGCAGCGCGGATGGCGAACTCACGCGGAGATCTTTCCGAATACCATCAAGTTTACAGCCAGCAGATGGGAGAGGGAGTGGGACTCTTGCTCGCAACCGAGGTCATGGCAAGCGGAGAGATTTATGAGGACGTTTATTCAAGGCTCCCCAAAAAGCAGCGCTACAAGAACGAGTTCATGGGCTCGGCGGCCAAGTTCAAAACGGTGGAGCGGGGATTCTTAAAAAAAATGGCGGGGAAAAGACCGTATCTTGAAGCGGAATCTTTCCCGGGGCCCATCAAGACGGACCCATCGGACTTGGACAAAGGCCACGGGCTTGTGAATCCATCCCTCGTCCAGTTTGCATTGGAAGAGGCAAGGATGAAGAACTGGGAGGGGCATCAGGAGATCACCGGAGGTTTTTTGGATCTAGGGGATTGCTTGGGTTCAGAGTCCAATGTAATGACTCGCTCATGTCGCTTTAGAATCCGGAAATCGATCGACAAAATGATCGCAAAATCCCCTGCAGCAGCAGGGGCCGTGTTAAACGAGTTAAGCGACTTTCTTGATCCAACTTCCACGGCCAATTTGTATTGCAAGTCATTCAAGAGAATTGCAGACCAGGCAAAGCTTGATCAGAACATGCAAAATGCCGTGGTCTGGGGGGGGCTGATTGTGGGCGGAGTCTTGATGGTGACCGGGATCGGTGCTGCGGTAGGTGGAGCTTTGGCTGCATCTGCGGCTGCAGCAGCAACTGCGACCACAGTTGGGGGGTATGCATTCATTGGTGGATTGGCACTCGGTGCAACGACACTGGGCTTTGAGAGCGTGGATGCGGTCAACAAATACGACAGTTACCGGAGTTCTGTTCATTCCGTGTTTACGGGGAACAGCGATGGAAAAGGCGCGCAGCAGCTGGAAGAAGAATATCAGGCATTTATCGATGCAAGAAACAATGCGGCTCTTTCAGCGGGATTCATGATTGTTGACATCGCGGGCCTGGGGCAGATCAATGACATCAAACGACTTCGAAACCTGAAGGCGTTGTATCAGAATGAAGAGTTGCTCAAAACACTGAAATTATCGGGAGTACACCCATCAGAGATCGAAAAAACTCTTCTGGAAATGTCGGCCAATCCAAAAATGGTTGAAGATTTTCTTTCCGGAAAATCAGTCAGAAGCGCGAGTGCCGGGAGTGAGAAGGGTCCGGCTGAGGTGATTTCGACTCAGGCTGAGGGGGGAAAACGGCCTCTTTTGGAAAAGCCGCTCCCTAGTGCAAGTGCCGGAGTGACATCGAGCAGGGAGGGTTTCCTCAAGTTCATTGGCTGGGACCCACAGGGAAGAGCCCGAAAAAAACTCCTGAATGAATACGACCTGACTGCGGATGGTGTTCGGAATCATAGAGTGCGGGACCAGGGGCAAAGTGGAACCTGTTCCGTGCATGCGGCGTGTTCCATGCTTGAGATGAATGGAGCGCTTCCCAAGGGAAAAACGATCGATTTGCAATATGTCGACGGTTTGAGGATTTGGGAGAGAATGAACGGGCTTTTTTTAAATGGGCAAAGTGCCGACGCCGCAGCCGATGTAAAGGGCATTTTGGGTGAGGGCAACTACGACAGAGACATCCTGGATCTCTTTGCCGAACGAGCCCCCCCATTGATCAGTATTGAGGACGCCGCAAAACCCCAGCGAATGTTTCAGAAGACCGAGAGAGCAGATCTTCAAAAAGAACTCATTGCCATTCTGGATTCAAAAGATGGTATTGAGCACCAACAGAAGATGCTGGATCAGGTCATGCGGAAGTACTATGGGGATGTAAGGGTTGACCGTTCTGTTCGTAAATCCGTCAAGGGTGGGGAATTCGTTCTGCTAAGGCACAGTGATGGGAACGTAATGAAAAATCCTGAATTGAAATCCGTGAACACCCAAGACCTCAATAAGCGAATGTTCAGCAAAGATGTTGATTATTTTCCAAAGGTGGTCGACGAGATTAGCGAGGAGGGCTCGTTGGTACGGGGTCAGACCATATTCGGCAGTTCAAAAACACAGGATCTTACAGTGATAAAAGAGGAAGTTGAAGGATTTCTCCATAATCTCGCCCCCGTTTCTGGAGAAGCGAACACAAAGGGGCGGACGCTCTATATGAAAGTCGAGGGTGTGTACAAAAGAGTGAGTCGGGACCCGGACACTGGAGTGCTAAAGGATTACAATGGAAATCCGATTCCTGCCGAAAAGCAAGGTGGCCTCTTCATGCCAAAAGACGAAACATATGGAGATGTATCATTCCCCGGAAAGGATGTCGTCATGTCACGCGTGGAATCCCGGTATCCCGTTATGAGAGGCAGGAGCTCAACTGCATTGAATTTTAATGAAGCGCTCACCGGAATCGGCAGGATCGAGAGCGAAATCATCGATCAGCTCAGTTCGGGAAAATCGATCTATGCCACATTTGCAGAAACCGGATATCAGGCGAAAGGCGGTCTTCATCACAGCCCCGAAGCGAAAGGTCTCCATGCCATGGTGATTGTCGGAGCAAAGCTGAATCCGGACGGATCCCTGAAAGAGATCCTTCTTGCAAACAGCTGGGGAAAAGACGCTGGGAAGCAGGGCTTTTATTCACTTCCCTGGGGTGAAGACGTCAAGAAACAATTGGTTCAAATTATTGTTCAAAAGAACAAGTAACCGGAGTCCATTCGGGCGACATTAAAATGTTCACGGGAAATGGCAAGTAAGTGCTCCTCGTTTCGAGTTTTAGTAGATCCGGAGGCAGGGAGAAAAGCATTTCACGAAGTCTTCAAATGCGCTGAATCAAGCTTCCCGGAATTTTCCAGATAAGTCTTAAAGGGCTTCGAATCGGCACTCTTTAATTCCGGATCCTGTTTCAAAAGCTCAAGCACGTCCTCGCGTGCCTTGATGAGCCATTCCTGATCCCGCACCAAGGATGCGATCTTAAAGGGGAGCGCACCCGATTGCCGGGTGCCCAAAAACTCTCCCGGCCCCCTCAGCTCAAGGTCGGCCTCCGCAATCAAAAACCCGTCCTCGGTTTCACACATGACCTCAAGTCTCTCGGGGGTCGGCAGATGTTGCGGCCGATCGGTTTTCAAAAAGCAGGTGGACGCATGCTTGCCACGCCCGATCCGGCCCCGCAGTTGATGAAGCTGCGAGAGGCCGAAGCGCTCGGGGTGCTCGATCACCATGATGGTTGCATTCGGAACATCGACTCCCACCTCGACCACCGTGGTCGATACCAGGATCTGCACTTCGTTGCTTCGAAAGCGCTCCATGATCTTCGCCTTGTCGGCCGGCGGAAGTTGCCCGTGCAAAAGCCCCACTTTGAATTCAGGAAACACCTCGTTTGCAAGGGTTTCGGCCGATGTGACCGCGCTTTTTAAGTGCTTGAAGGATTCTTCTTCCGAATCATTTACGAGCGGAAAGATGAAATACGCCTGGCGTCCCGCTCGCAATTCCGCCTTGATGAACTCGATCATCTTTCCGTGTTCTGGCCCGCGCACAAGCTTGGTCTGGATCGGGGTTCTGCCCGGTGGACGCTCGCGGATGAGCGACACGGCAAGGTCTCCATAGGCTGTGAGCGCAAGCGTACGCGGGATCGGGGTTGCGGTCATCACAAGCGTATGCGGCTGGATCATGGATTTTTCACGAAGCTTGCGGCGCTGATCCACGCCAAAGCGATGTTGTTCATCGATGATGACATAGCCAAGGTTCTTGAATTTCACCGGATCCTCAATCAAAGCGTGCGTGCCGATGATGAGCGCCGGGCGGTTCTCATCAAGCAGTCCTTGGATCAGCTTTCGCTCGGCGTTGGTCGTCTTCCCGACCAGGAGTTTTGCCGGGACATCGGCTCCGAACACTTTCAGGATGTTTTGAAAATGCTGTTCCGCCAGGATCTCGGTCGGAGCCATGAAGGCCACTTGATAGCCCTGGTCCATGAACGCAAGTGCTGACACAAACGCAACCGCCGTTTTCCCGGCACCCACATCTCCTTGAAGGAGGCGGTTCATCGGATGCGATTCGACCACATCTTTTGAAATCTCCTGGAGGGTAGCCTCTTGTCCCTTGGTCAGGGTGAAGGGGAGTTTCGACCGGAGGAGGTCCATGCTCTTCTTTAGTTTTTCCGAATCCAGCGCATGACCCTGTTCTTTTTTCAGATCCATGCGGCGGGAGAGCATGTGGTATTCAAATTTGAAGAACTCCTCGTAGATCAGGCGCTGATGAGCGGGCGATTTGAAGCTTGTAAAGTCAGAACCATTTCCCTTGCTGTGATTTTCGCTTGGAAAATGCACCTCGCGGATTGCGGCAGGGAGCGGGGGGAGTCTGTGGCGTTTTAAGAAAAACGAAGGGAGCTCCTCTTTTAGTGCGGGAACTCCAAGGTTAAGTGCCGTGTCCAAAATGCGACGAAGAGTCTTGGTCGGTACTCCGTCGATCTCGGTGTAGACAGGAACGATCCGCCCCACATTGACATCATCCTCGAGATCAAATTGAATCTCCGGGTGGATCATCTCGCGAATCGAGCCAAACGCCTTGATGGCCCCGGTTGCAATGATCTTTGTCCCGGGCTCGAACTTGGCCTCAAAACCCTTGAAGATCCGAAACCACTTGAGCGAAATCCATTGCTTTTCCTGATCGAAGGCTTTTACCTCGAAGAGTTTCGAGAATCGGCCCCGAAGCGGTCGCATAAATGCCTGATGCACGGTGAGTTCCACCGATGCGGAATTTCCCTCGCTGAGATTTTTGACCAAGCTCAGCTGCGAGCGATCTTCGTACTTTCGCGGAAAAAAATAGAGCAGGTCTTTCAGAGTGAAAATATCGCGCGCGCCGAAGATTGATGCCATCCTGGGGCCAACGCCCTTCAGGAATTGCACTCGCATCAACAGTGGATCCTCGGGATACGCCTTCTTGTTCACAAGTAACGGATCTTCACCACCGAATAGTTGATTTTGCCTTTTGGTGCATTCACTTCGACTTCATCGCCCTCTTTTTTTCCAATCAAGGAGCGGGCCAGAGGGGAGGTGATGCTGATCTTGTTCTTTTTGATGTCAGCCTCATCCTGCCCGACAATCTTGTATGTGATCGAGTTGCCGGATTCTTCCTCTTCCAGTTGTACTGTGGCTCCGAACACGACCTTGTCACTTTGAAGGGTGGACGGATCGATTACCTGGGCTCGAGCGATCTTTCCATTGATTTCCTGGATCCGGCCTTCGATGAACCCTTGGCGTTCTTTTGCGGCTGAGTAGTCAGCGTTCTCGGAGAGGTCCCCAAGCGACCTCGCATGCTCGATGGCAGCAATGATCTTCGGCCGTTCAACTTGAGTGAGGTTCTTCAACTCCTCTTCCAGGAGTCGTTTTCCCTCGACAGTCATAGGGACTTTTTCGTCTGACATAAGGGCATCAGGCTAGCATGGCTACGTCCGGAGTGTCAAAACGAGCAGATCTGGCCTAGGCAATCAGCTCCGGGTTGACTGCTTTACTGGCTCACATGAGCGGGCCGATCAGGATTTCTTCTTGAAAAGGGCCTCAGCGGCAGACCTCAGATCGTCCTTGGTTTTCCCGCCTGTGCCACCTGCGCGGGTGGATGGCTTGAAAAAATCGCAAAAATTCGATCGCTCCTTTTCGACTACCCTGTCGGCGGAGGATTCCCTGCATTCATTGTTATAGGTCCGATCATAAAAATCGCAATTTTTGCAGGCGTGCGTGTCCCGTCCGCAATGGGTGCAGGAATCCTGTCTGTGATAGTTGTTTGCCTCAATGTTCTTTCCGCACGACCAGCAGGTTCCCATGGTCTACTCCAGTGGCATCACGCTGAGCTTTGTTTCCCGCGATTTCTCGATCGCAACCAGCATCGACCACGCGGACGATAGAACCGTGGAATACGGGATCTTGCGCTCAAGCGCCGCGCGCCTGATCTTGTAGCCGTCCTTCACGGTTGCATCATCCGAAACCGTGTTCACCACAAGCACATAATCGCCGTTTCGAATTGCTTCGACACAGTTCGGGGTACCCTCCGAGAATTTCTTCACCGATTCGCACTCGATTCCATTCTCGTTGAAAAAACGAGCGGAACCTCCGGTGGCTACCAGCGAGAAGCCAAGCGCCTTGAATTGTTCGGCGATGCTAAGTGCCTCTGCCTTGTCGTCATCGCGAACCGAGATGAATACCTTTCCCAAGTCCGGCAGGCGGATTCCCGCCCCCTCAAGTGCCTTAAGGTACGCGATTGCAAAGCTGTGCGCCCGTCCCATCACCTCACCTGTGGATTTCATCTCGGGGCCAAGCACCGGATCGACATTCGGAAACTTGTGAAAGGGAAACACCGGCGCCTTTACATGGTAGATCTTGAGATCGCGATCAAGATCATGGGTGAGTCCAAGCTCAGGAATGGTTTTCCCAAGCATGATCTCGACCGCAAGCTTGATGATCGGAGTGCCAATTGCCTTGCTGACAAAGGGCGCGGTTCTCGAGGCCCTGGGATTCACCTCGATCAGATAGATCTCATCGCCCAAAACCGCGAACTGCGCATTCATGAGTCCCTTCACGTTCAGCTTGCGACCCAAGATCCGGGTATAGGTACGGATTCGATCCACGATGTTTCGCGGAAGGGATTGGGGCGGAAGGCAGGAGGCGCTATCTCCCGAATGAATTCCGGCCTCTTCAATGTGTTCGAGAATTCCTGCGATCAGCGTGTGTTCGCCATCGGATATCGCATCCACATCGACCTCGACCGCACGATCGAGGAATCGATCCATCAACACCGGATGCGAGCCCGAGGCACGGATCGCCTCATCCACGAATTCGCAAAGGGCCGCCTCGGAGCGCACGATTTTCATGGCACGTCCACCAAGCACGAACGAAGGGCGCAAAAGAAGGGGAAACCCCAGTTTCCTGCCCTTTTCAATCGCCTCTTCGCGAGTTTCGGCCAGAGTGGACTCGGGCTGTCGGAGACGGTATTTTCGAACATCCTTTACGAGCTCATCAAATAGCTTCCGGTCCTCCGCAAGATGAATGCTCTCGGTAGAGGTGCCAAGAATCCTGAGCCCGCCCTCCTCCAAGGCGCGCGCAAGCTTCAAAGGGGTCTGGCCCCCAAGCTGCACGATCACGCCAAGCGGTTTTTCGATTCGTGCGATATTGAGTACGGACTCTTCGGTGAGTGGCTCAAAGTACAGACGATCCGAAATGTCGAAATCCGTACTGACTGTCTCGGGGTTGCAATTCACCATGATGGTCTCGTAGCCAAGCTTACGAAGCGCCATTGCAGCGTGAACGCATGAATAGTCGAATTCGATTCCCTGGCCGATCCGATTCGGACCTGAGCCCAGAATCATCACTTTTCTAGGATTGTTTGTGGGTTTGGATTCATTCTCGGTTCCCTGATAGCTTGAATACCAAAACGGAGTTTTCGCCACGAACTCACCTGCGCAGGTGTCGACCGAGTGGTAGGTCGGAAAGATCCCCGTCTCTTCGCGTTTTTGCCGGACGTGTTTTTCTCTCAGCCCTTTGATCTCCGCAATTGCCCGATCACTGTAGCCGCTTCGTTTGATCTTTTTCAAAAAAGATTTGTCAAAGGGCCAGGGGCTCCGCTCAATTTCACGCCAAAGGTGGGTAAGATTCTCCAGCCGATCGAGAAACCATGGATCGATTTTGGATCGTTCATGGATCTCGGAGGCTTTTGCGCCCTTCCGAAGAGCATCGGCGACCGCAAGAATACGATCCGGATGAGCCCGGTCAATCCGCTCCCAAAGAATGTCTTGGCCTGCAAGGGGCGCAAGCCAATTTGCCTTGCGTTCAACACTCGAAAGAGCCTTCAAAAAGGATTCCTCAAAACTCCGACCGAGCGCCATCACTTCGCCTACGGATTTCATCTGGGTGCCAAGTTCCGGATTCGTTTGCCGGAATTTTTCGAAATCAAACCTGGGCATCTTGGTCACTACATAATCGATGCTTGGTTCAAAAGATGCCGGAGTGGAGCCTGTGATGTCGTTGGTGAGCTCATCAAGCGTGTAGCCGATCGCAAGTTTCGCTGCGATCCGTGCAATTGGAAAGCCCGTGGCCTTCGAGGCCAGGGCCGAGGACCTTGAAACCCTTGGGTTCATCTCGATCACGATCACGCGGCCCGTTTTTGGATGGATGGCGAACTGGATATTGCTCCCACCGGTTTCAACTCCGATCGCACGGATGATGCGAATCGATTGGTTGCGAAGGCTCTGATATTCCTTGTCGGTCAGGGTTTGCGCGGGCGCTACGGTGATCGAATCCCCGGTGTGGACTCCCATCGGGTCAAGATTCTCAATCGAGCAGACAATCACGACATTGTCTTTTTTGTCGCGCACGACTTCGAGTTCGAATTCTTTCCAGCCAAGCAAACTTTCTTCGATGAGGCAGGAACTGGTGGGTGAAAGAAAAAGCGCGCGTTGCAATTTTTCGAGGAACTCGGCCTCGGTATGAACAATTCCGCCGCCCTCGCCCCCCAGAGTAAAGGAGGGTCTCAGCACCGCGGGGAGTCCGATCTCCTGGATGATTTTCTTTCCCTCTTCCAAGGAGCCTGCGACATAGGATTTGGCACTCTCGACCCCGATCGAGTCCATGGTTTTCTTGAAAGTCTCGCGATCCTCCGCCCGGTGAATCACATCGGGTTTTGCTCCCAGAATTTCGACATTGTATCGATCCAGCACCCCCGCGCGATGCAGTTCCAGCGTGAGGTTCAGGGCGGTTTGTCCGCCCATGGTGGGCAGGATGGCATCCGGGCGCTCGGCTTTGATGATTTCCTCAAGAGTCGGCACCGAGAGCGGCTCGATGTAGACCCGATCCGAGAGCTCCGGATCCGTCATGATGGTTGCCGGATTCGAATTCACCAGCACTACAGTGAAACCCTCTTCGCGAAGCGCCTTGATGGCTTGCGTTCCTGAGTAGTCAAACTCACAGGCCTGTCCGATCTGAATGGGGCCGCTACCGATCAGAAGGATTTTCTTCAGGTCTGTGCGTTTTGGCATGTTCTAAAAACTCCATCCTGCTTGAAATTTGAGTTCAATCGGATCTGCAGGTTTCGCACGATTGTAGCGATCGACAGCATCCGGAATCAAAAGTTCATTGGTGCGAAGAAGGGAATAACTGTAAATGAAGCCGCCCGCAGTGAGGGCCAGGCCGCCGATTTGAAAAGCAGAATGCAGAGACTGTTGTTCGGATGTGCCCCTGTTTTTGAAAACCGTGTTGGCCAGGATTATCATCAGAATTCCGACCGTGCCTGTATAAGCACTTAGTCGACTTCGTTCCCGCCTGTCCTGATAGGTCTGAAGTAAGGCCTCTGCTTCGGGAACATCTCTCATGAATGATTTTAGGTTGGCCGCGTCTTGAGCCTGAGGAGAGTCAACCGAATAGACTTCACCCCGATACACAAAGGGACGATCGCAAAGAATGCTTGGTGCGCCTTTTGGTTGAGAGAGTCGTCCGGGTTGAAGTGATTCGGCAGGACTGCGGACACAATCGGCACGGACTTGAGAGTGGGTACAAACACCAAAAAAAACCACAATGATGGACACAATCCAATCCCGCATGCTCGCATCCGATTAGGTCACAAAATAGAGTTTTTCTGCAAGTGTTTTTGGGTGGATTTTGGGGTATGGATGAAGGAAACCATGAAGCATCCGGACCCCCAAAAACCGAGTACCTGGAACCCCTATAAAAAGGGAATGTGTGAGGGCTGTTTTGCCGGGTGCTGCACCTTGCCGCTTGAGGTGAGTGCCTATGATCTGATTCGCCTTGGACTTGTGACCGAAGATGAGGCTGCGGCCTCGCTCAAAAAGGTCGCACGCAGGCTTTCAAAGGAGGGAGTGATTCGCTCCTATCATGCCAAATCAGGACTCTTCATTGTGGAGCAAAGAAGGGGGCGGGATTGTGTTTTTCTGGATGAGAAGAGTCGACTATGCACGGTTTATGAAAAACGTCCCGAGGTTTGCCGTACGTTTCCAAAGATTGGTCCGAGGCCTGGGTTCTGTCCGGGCGGAAGGGCCCGGGCATGAAGGTGCTCATTGGCCTCCTCTCCAGATTGCCCTTTCCGGTGCTGCATCTGATTTCAGATTTCGGATTTCTTCTTCTTTACTATGGAATCGGATATCGAAAAAAAGTGGTCCGAGAAAATCTCGCACGCTCCTTTCCTGAAAAGTCCGAGTCCGAGCGACGCTCAATCGAAAAACAGTTCTTCCGGAACTTTACCGACATTCTCATTGAAACCATCAAGACGTTCACGATCAGCGAAAAAGAGTTGCGGGAGCGAATCCATTTCAAGAATCCAGAAGTCGCACGCGAGCTTTGGGAAAAACAGGTCAATGTGGCTGGAATTTCGAGTCACCTCGCAAACTGGGAGCTTTTGGCCCAGTCCCTGAGCCTTGAATTCAAGCACCTCTGTTTTGGGGTATTCAAGCCGCTTTCAAGTCCTTCTATGAATGAAGCAGTCGTGGTCTCGCGGCAGCGTTTCGGGATTCGCATGATCCCGATGAAGTCGGTGAGGCGAGCCATTCGCGAGGATCATGGAAGGCCGTATCTTCTGGGCCTTTTGTCGGATCAAGCGCCCCACGATTATGGCAAGGCCTTTGAGGTTGAGTTTCTGAATCAAAAAACATTTGTGGTTCCCGGGCCCGGAATCCTTACTGTGCAAGAGAGTCTCACTCCGATCTGGGGTTGGATGAGGCGAACAGGGCGTTCGCGCTTTGAGTGGGGTGTGGAGGTGCTGTCCTTTGATCCTCCGGTTGGCGGATTCACGGATTCGGATCGCGCGCAGATCGCAAGGATTTCAAAGGCGCACAAAATTTCAGACGCGGATGCCGCCCGGTCGTTCGCTTTGATCCTGAATTACTCAAAAAAACTCGAGGCCCAAATAAAGATGGCCCCACAAGACTGGTTGTGGAGCCACCGACGTTGGAAATCGAGATCATCGGCGAGAATCACCTCACCATACGATCATTTGTAGATCTGATAGTCTTCGTCGTTCCACTGGGCTGGAGGAATGGGAGTCCCATCGCCAATACTGAATCGAACCTCACAATAGTATGGATTTGGTAATCTGGTGTCACGGTAACAGCGAAACTGTTTTCCATCGACAGTGATTACATTATTCTCATCGGGACTCAGGGACTTTCCTTTAGAGAGGGCGTCGAAGAGATCCTTGGAAGGGTTTGTGGTCTTTCCCGAATCATCGGTGCCATCACCGCTCAAAATGAACTGTGCAACTTTCCCGTTGGCTTTGTAGAGGTGGATCATCGAGCCGGGGATATCGTCAGAAATCGAGCTTGGAACCGAAGTATTGGGCGTACTAAATTTGCTTAGAGTATTCGGCTCATAATGAAGGGTTCCACCGTTCTCTGACGTGAGTGTAACTCTGCAAACGTATTCGTTTTTCACCCCATCAGGTTTCTTATTGAATTTGATGCAGGTTAGACCTTTCCCGATCTTTTGTTCTGTATCCGAATCACCCGGCACAGGGGTCGCCTCAAGCTCGAGTCTATTCCAGACTGCCTGAGCCGATGGGCCGTCCATCTCATTGATATGCGAGGAAAAGGAGTATCTAAGCTCGGACCCATTGTTGGCATCATTTTCGCCAGCATCGGTTTTTGAATCATCTTTCGCTTCGCCGATGGAAGTTTCATCATCTTTCGGTTTTGAATATCCCGACCCGGAGCCATAGGTGACACATGTCCTGCAAGAGGTGCGTCGGTAATAACGGTAATGATTCTCGCGATAAACTCTGCGATGGCGACGCACGATTCTGTTGCAATCACAAGGCGCTTTGAAGCATTCACAGCGTGAGGGGGTGAAATCCGGATATCTCTGGATTGCGCAGGTACTCCCCGGGCTCATTTGGTAGTAGAAGTTCGGATTCATCCGAAAGCTCCAGCTCGACAGGAGTTGGGCTCGGATTTGCATTTGTGCCAGTGAGAGTTGGCAGGGATTGTAAATGTATGGGTTGAAATACATCTGAGCCATGTTGCCTGCGCATGGATTCTGAAACATACCGTTGTTGAATCCGTTGTTGAATCCGTTGTTGTTGAATCCGTTGTTGTTGAATCCGTTGTTGTTGAATCCGTTGTTGTTGAATCCGTTGTTGTTGAATCCGTTGTTGAATCCGGTTTGAAATCCGTTCTGACCCCAACCATTCATTTGAGGGTTCATTGCAGTCGGAGCGTAAGTGCCCTCCGAACAGCCGGTGAGTGCGGTCAGCAAAAGGCCCAGGGTCATCAAAAACTTAAACTTCATAATTCAGTTCTCCCGAAAATCGACCACATCTTACATAAAATTTATGTATTTTGTCAAGTATTCATTCGAGCAAAATGCTTGTTTTGGCTCAATAAAATAAATTTAATCCGGATTTTATGAATGACGATAAGGGTTTGGGAGCCTTTATGAAGATCAATTCCTACTCTGCAATCAATCCGCTTTTTGGAAAAATCAACGAAACCGGATCCGACAAGCAAGGCGGCGCAGGGCAGAATGCGTTCGAACGGCACAAGAAAAAAGAGCCTGAAAAAGAGGAAAAATTTGAGGCGAGTCTCGAAGCAGTGGAGGCCGCAGTGGATGACTTTGCAGATGACAAATTGAATTCAAGTAACGGAATCTCCGCCAGCGCCGAAGGTGCGGGGCCGGGACTAAGGGTAGTCTTAAAGGATGCCTCGGGCGGCATTCTTCGTTCGGTTTCGGGCGAAGAGTTCCTGAAGCTTAGGGAAGCGGCGAGTTCGGGAGCCAGATCCGGTCGGCTTCTCGATCGCAAGGTCTGAGCCGCCTTTCGCAGTTCGCAGACTTGGGCTAAGCTAGGCCTCGTTCATGCAGCCGTTTCAACGAGTTCACATTTTTTCGGATCTTCACCTTACGGCTCTCTCAGAGCCGCTCGGACAATCCTTTCTCCATGCGATGAATGACATCAAGGGAAATCGGGACGCATTGGTTCTTGCGGGCGATATTTTCGAGATTTTGGTCGGAAATTCTGCCTATTTTAGACAAAAGGCAGAGCCCTTCACCGATGCTCTGAGTGAGCTGCTTCGGCGCGGAGTCTCGATTTTTTACATCGAGGGAAATCATGACTTCCATCTCTCAGGGCTTTTGCCGGGCGGGGTGATCCTTGCTCAGGATTCGATCCGCATTCCGGTGCTCGATGCATCGGGTGGCTCAAAAATTCTCGAAGTGGTTCATGGTGATCTTGTGGATCCGGCGGATCATGCGTATTTGCGAATGAGGCGTGTTTTTCGATCCAAGCCCTTTCGCTTTGCAGCCGAGAGGCTGCCCGGAAGCATCATCGTTGGCATTTCCCGGTTTCTTTCCCGCGATCATTCCCAAAAGTCCGCCCAGCTTCCGGAGTCCTGGCCCGAGGAAAATCGAGCCCGTTTGCGTTCCCTTTTTCATGCCGATGCCGAGAAAAGGCGAGCCCTGGGAGCCGACTTTGTTGTGATGGGACATTGCCACGATCTTGACGATTGGGGAGGGTTTTATTGGAACATGGGCTATCCCCCCGTGCACCGTCAATATCTCGTATACGATTCGGCGGCAAGCGGCGGAAAAGATTTGATGACCCGACGCTATTTCCTTGGAAATTAGCCCGAAAAAACTGAAAATATCGGAAGAGGTCAAGGAGGACTTCACGCAGTGGGCTTACGTTTCGACCCCATGGGGGGCGGTCAATTCAAAAACGCTCTGAACGCCATCATCGAGGCTGAAAAGCAACCGATCAAGGCTATGGAGAAACGTAAGGAAAGCGAGGGCGCAAAGCTCAAGCTGTTTGGCGAATTCAAAACCAAATTCAATGGTCTCCGCACTTCGCTCGCTTCGATGGTGGGCTTCAATAAATTCAAGGAATTGAAGGCCGAACTCGGCGATGGCGCCCAGTTCATGAGTGTCAGCATCGACAAGGAAAAGGCCAATGTCGGGAGCTGGGATGTCGAGATCAAGGAACTCGCTGAGCGATCCTCGATGATATCAAATGGCTTCAGTGATCCGAACAAGAAAGTGCTCGGCGTGGGCTACGTGAATTTCGAGCTTCCGGACGGCTCAAAGCAGCAGATCTACGTGACCGATCAGGATGCATCTCTTTACGGAGTCGCAAACAAGATCAATTCGATGGCGGAAGGGGCGGTAAAGGCAACCGTTCTAAAGGACGTGACGGACTCCGAGAAGCCCTACCGACTGGTCATGACCGCTAAAAAGGACGGTACCGAAAACGAAGTGAAGTTTCCCCAGCTTTATTTCGTCGATGGACAGGAAGAGTTTTACATCGAGAGCGACAAGGGCGCGAAAAATGCGCTCCTCAGCGTCGATGGTTTCGAGGTTGAGCTACCCGGCAATGAAATTCCCGACTTCCTTCAGGGTGTCGGGGTCCAGCTCAAGCAGGCCAAGCCCGGTCAGAAGTTCACGATGAATGTGAAGGCCGATTATCCGAAGGTCACGGAAAAAGTGAAAAAAGTGATCGAGGGGATGAACGGAGTTCTGGACTTCATCAACAAGCAAAACCAGGTCAATGAGAGCTCCGACACCAAAAGCACTTTCGCGGGTGATACCAGCCTTCAGAACATTGAATTCCGGCTTCGAAACCTGATGCATGAGGGTTTTGGTGCGCATGTGACCGATGAAAACTCCTTTAAGATCTATCACCTGAGCGACCTTGGAATCGAGTTCGACAAAAAGGGCGCAGTCAGTCTCAAGGAAGAAAAGTTTGAAAAAGCGCTCGAAAAGGATTTCGAGGGTGTTGCTGAGGCGATTTCAGGGGAGCGCGGATTCATCAGCCAGCTCAAGATCGTGATGGACGGCTATTCCGAAGGGGATGGCGTGATGATGGCGCGTGAAAAGGGAATCCAGATGCGCATCCGCCAGATCGACGAAAATATCGCAAACAAGACCCGCAGCATCGAGAAAAAAACCGAGGCGCTTACCGCACAGTTCAGCAGATTGCAGAGTTCCCTTTCGGACATGCAACGGCAACAAAATTACCTTTCTTCCACTCTCGGGGGTGGAGGCGGAGGCAACCCGATCGCACAATTATTAGGAGGATAAAGTAGATGTCCAAAATGAACGCCTATCGGCAAACCGCAGTGACCACCGCATCCCGCGAACAGATCCTGATCATGCTTTATGAGGGAGCGATCAAGCAGCTCAGAAAAGCGTCAGAATGTTGCCAGACCAAGGATCTGGCCGGAAAGGGGGTTGCTGTGGGCAAGGCTCACGACATCATCAACGAGCTTTCGAACTCACTGGACTTCAAGGTGGGGGGGGACATCGCAAAGAACCTGGAGCGGCTCTATGCCTTCATGGTGGAGCAGATCATCCAGGGTAACCTGAACAACGATCCCACCCGGTTTGATGCCGCAAGGAAGCTCCTCGAGAATCTTCTGGATGGCTGGAAGGGGGCTATCGAGCAACTCAAAACCAATAAGGCGGGAACATGAGAATTCAAACGCTTTTTGAAGAAAAGAACCGCCTTCTGCAGGGGTTTTTAAAGAAGTCCCTCGAGTACAAGGCGGCTCTCCTTTCCGATGAGGCGTCGATGGACATGAAGATCGACCTGATCGACGAGCTCAGCGACACCCGGGAGCAGAATCTCAAGCTCATGCAGGTCCTTGATCGTGAGATCGAGGCCGCGCGGAGGGAACTTGCCCCCGAACAGGCCCAAGAGTTGCAGTCCAATCCAGCCTTTAAGACACAAATTGAAAGCGCTTTACATTTAATTAAAGAGATTCAATTGACGGACCAGTCACTTTTTTTATACATTCAGACTACGGGATCCGAGCTTCGGGCTCAGATCCTGAAAAGCCTCAAGGAAAAAGAGGCGGTGTCGAAGTTTAAAAGCCAGTCTCAGGGCCCTTTGGGCGATGAGATTGATAAAACTGTATAAATGAGACGAGAAACATGATGTTTGAAAATTTTGATCCGGTCACAAATTCCCCATCTTCAGAAAACACGCGCTTTTTCCCTGTGAGCTCACTCGAAGAGGTTGCCGTACATCTTCGGGACAATGATGAGGAAGGCCGATACGAGCACTATCTTGTTCAAATCAAGCACCCCCTGACAAAGACGTATTCTTCCGACACTCCCAAGGCGATCCTGCCACCTCCGTTTCCTGCTGCTCGCGCAAAAGCCCAAGAGCCGGTTGCCATCGAGTCCACCCTAAAACCACGCGACGAGGCTCCAGCCCCATCCTTCAAGGCGGAAAAAGACGACATTCCTTATCTGTCAGAGAATGCGGATCTCCTGCTGTCAGCAGGAGAAATCAATCTTGCCCGGAATATTTATCGGGCGATCCTGAAATCCGGAGAGTCGAGCGAGATCGCGTATGCAGGTCTTGCGGCTTGCTCTGATCGCGAGGGTTTGATCGAGCAAGCAATCCAGTTTGCCCGTGACTCGGTTGCATTTGCTCCGAACAAAAGAGGATATCAGATTCTCTCCCAGCTTTTGATTCAGCAAGGACAGGATCAGGATGCATCCCAGGTGCTGTCCCGCGCTCTTCGCGCCCTTGAGCTATCTGCCCAGGAAAAGGCTGAATATCACAAGACCATCGGAAATTGCATGGCTCGACTTGGTCAAAACCAGGAGGCGGAACGCTCTTATAAAAAGGCCCTTGAACTGAGCCCTGCAAGTGATGAGGTCCAGTCCAATCTTGGATCTCTTTATTTGGAGCAGGGCCAGATTGCTGAAGCAAAGCGCTGCTATCAGGATTCGATCGCATCCAATCCCGCAAACGACAAGGCGTGGGTTGGGCTCGGACTTTGCCATGTTTCGGAAGGGGACAAGGAATCCGCTCACGAAGCCTTCGCACGTTCCCTTGAAAAGAATTTGCGCAATTCCACTGCGATTTTTCATCTTGTGAAGTGCGCCTACGAGATCAAGAAGTATTCAACCGCTGAAAAGATGCTCTCCAATTATGTGGAAGTGGCGCCTGTCAGTCCGAGCCTGCTCTACAGTCTTGCTGGACTGCAGTTTCATGTAGGGAAGAAAAAGGAAGCTTCGGTCACCGCAAGAAGGATTTTGCAGATCAAAGGTGATCACCAGGGTGCGCGCGATCTCATGAGTAGGATCGAAGCGGAGTCCTGAAACACTAAAGCTGTCATGGAGGACAGATGGTAGCAGATATCCGGCTTTTGCAAGGAAAGCTGATTGAAAACCCCGAACAAGGGTCCAAGAACATTTCAAAGCTCATCGAGGAGCTTGCGCTTGAAATTCTGACCGAGGAGGAGCTCGCTGTGGCCGCAGCTCCCAAGAATGGTTCAGGGAGCAAGTCATGAACGAACCCCGGACAGACTCGCAGTCCGGATCCTCTCTTCAGACCTCGGGTCGGAAGAAGTTGTCCCTTCTCATTGTCCAGATGGGTGAAGTGGACGAGGTATTTCGTTCCCTCATGGCCTTGAAGGCGATCAAGCATCTTTACCCCGAGGTCTCCATTCATGTGGCATCCCGCCGGGGCAATTCGGATCCCTTCAAGCGGGTGGAGTGGATTGACTCGGTTCTCGATACTCCGAAGTTCCAGAAGGGCGAGGATCCGGTGGTAAAGGTCGCTCTTTGGATCGACCAGGTGATTCTTCGGAATTATGACATTCTTGTCAACTGGACCGGAGATCCTAAGCGCATTCGGGTCGCTTCGATTCTCACATCCCTGATTCCGGCTGCTGTGAAGCTCGGGGATCATGTTGCAGAGGATCTCTCCATTCACTCTTATGATGGCTGGTCGATGTATCGCAATGCCTGGGCTGGTAAGAATGTGGAGCAGGACATTCACCAAACCGACTTGATCACAACACAGCTTCTGACCGCTCTTCAGATTCATTCGGGGGATCCTGCACCGGAATCCGCGATGAATTCAGTAAGTTCCAAGTTTTTTTTCAAAGCCGTGAACCCGGCCCTTCCTGCTGTCTGGCTGGATCGTCCGAAGGGATTGAAATGGATCGCTGTGCATGCCGATAGCATGTCCGAACGGATCGCGGAGTGGATCGAAATGGTTCTTCGCCGGCATCCGGATCAGGGAATCGTGCTTGTGGGGGATCGGCCTGGTTTTGAAATTGCTGCCAATTCAAGGGTGGTTGATTTGCGTGGAGGCATACATTTTGACTCCATGATTTCGATCTTCTCGAATTGCGGGTGGCTTGTTTCGGGCGAACACCCGATCGTGGATCTTGCTTCCCTTTTGAATTTGCGGATTTTCTATGCCGCTCCTGCTGGCTCCCGGGAGTTCTCCCTGAAGTGGACCGAGCGAGGTCCTTATGGAAACGGGCACATCGCAATTTCCTCGAGGGAAGAGTGGAAGCCGGAGGTTGCTTATGCTGCCTGGTCTTACTTCCAAAGTGAGTGGTTTCACAAAAACAGACTTACGATTCATGGACATTTCGAGAATCTTTCCATGAGTGCTGCGCTTCAGGAGATCCAGGTTTTCAGGTCGCGGATCCGACCGGCAAATGAAGGGGGCGGGGTGAGCTACGAACCCATTGCCGGGGTGGTACAGGAATTTGAGTCGTGGATCTATCGTGTTCGGGGCCAGATCGCGCGAGGTTGGTTTTGCGGATGGCTTCCCGGGGTAGAGGAAGAAGTGTCAAAACTGACCCTTTCGCCGGCGCTGGTTCGTAGGATTCGAGCTCTGAATGATTCCGTGATCGTGATCGAACAGCTCGGATCCCAGGGGCGATCGACCGCGATCGCGCTCGAAAAACACGCGAAAAACATGAAGTCCGGATACCTGATGAGTGTGGAGGACCGCACCGAGATCGAGGAAGCCGGCAAAAAGCTTCTTGAGATCGAGGGCCTGATCGAACGCGTGGCTCAGGTGGAGCCCGAGCTTGAGTGTCTGCTCGGGTGGTATCGGCAGATGATTCACAATCTTGAAAGTCAGTCTCTTGCTGGAATGGCGCGCGAAACAGCGGATGCCTTCGATTTGGTGCTGGAAGGGGTGGACTTGATTTCGGCTTACACAAAAAAGACCCTGGATCTTGCGAAGCCAAAAGCCATCACATCGGGTGTTGTAGGAACGCGAGAACTGGATTCCTAAGATCCTTTTTCAAAACAAATATCGTCCTTCAAAAAAAGCGTGGCTGCGGTCTCGAAGTGCACCGAGGGGGCGATTCGGGTCTCCTCCATAAACATCGGCTCCAAGAGTGAATTTCAAATTTGCTATCGGCGTGTATCCGATCTGAGGGCGTACCAGATAGTCCTGACCCTGGGAAAAGTACCCGATCAGGAACACATCCGCAGAAAAGTCGGATTGTTCGCTTGAATATCCGATTCTGAATGTCGCTCCGGGATTGCCTTGGCGCTGATAATTCAAGATGAGTGCGTTTGCGTTCGCAACGCCCAGAATGAGTTGATTGAGGGTGGGGTTCGGAGTCGCAATGGTGGGATTCCGATAATAAACATACCAGCGATAAAGAAACTGAAACTGTGCCCGGAAATCATCGCCGATCGGACGCTCCACTCCTACGACCGAGTCCCAGTGCCAGGGCTGTACGAGACCGGCCAGCGGATCGGTATCGCGTCCGTTTTCGGGCATGTGAAGTGCGCTCTCGAGACGAAGGATGTAGGCATCGAGGGTAAATGAGGCGTCTCCTCCGACGGCAGTTTCGGCAGGAGTGATCGGGCGCACACTGAGACTTGCCGAATCCACGATGTATTGTGGAAAATGGGAATAGCCTGTAAATGCGGAAATCGAGAAATCAAAGTCGGGCTTTTGAAACGAGATTTTCCCCCCGAATTCGAAGCTGCTCCTTTGAAAAGGAATCGGAGCATCGGGATAGCGTTGAAAGGAAATTCCAGCGGGAATGCTCCCTGCCGGAATCAGGAGTTTGGTCTGGGGATAATTCGCCTGAGCTACGAACTGAAAGGTGACAGGCGAGGTGCCTTGTTTTGGAGTGAAGCTGATATTGGCAGCAAGAGCGCCTTTGCGCCTCACTTCGTCATCGGGATTGAGAAGGGTGTAGTCTTTTGCGGTGAAATAATCCGTAGGATTCACGCCATCGGACTTTCCCCAGGGAATGATTTGCTGGCCGATTTTGATTTCGGTTCCAGTACCCAAATAAGAGACATATCCCTCCCGGAGTTGGGCATTGAAGGACGGTTCGACGGGGTTCAGAACCGAGCGATAAAAGGCATCGAACTGGCCGATTGCGCGTAGGCCCAGTCCGGACTCGGAATGGGTGTCGAAATCAAGCCAGGCCGAGAAGGAGGATTGTTCAAGAGTTCCCTCGCTTGGTCCCCGCAAAAACAGGTATTGATCGGTATAAATCCGGCCACTCAGGTTGGTGTTGCCGTTTCCTAGCGGAAGGTCGCGAGCGCGGGATTTTGAAAATGCGGGAGCATTGAACGCAAAAATCGAGCAAATTGCCACATGCAATCCGCAGCGCTTCATCGTCGCTCCGCGGTTCCGAACCTGTGCATCAGTTCACCTTTTGCAGGTTTTGCTGAGTGAAGATCGCATCCGGGATTCCAGCGTTCACCTTGACCTTCGAGAATTCAAGCCGTGTGAAGTCCCCGGTTTTCAGATTTGTGATGAAGAGCAAGTGTGAAAGCCATTTCCGCCCCTTCGGGTCAACGAGCTTGATCTCGTTCGCCTCGAGTCGTTTGAAGAGGGTGCCTTCAAGATTGTAGTACTCGCCCTTCACCACCATGAAATTGTCCTGTCGCACCCAAGCTACGGACTTGGTGTAACCGGTGCGTTCTTTGACATCGTCGTTTGCAGGAGCGGCTTCCACGACATGACACTTGATTGCGGCAGCCTCTTTTGTAGGGCAGACCTCGTCCTTCAGAACCGTGTAGCGGTACTCATCCACATGGGGAGTGGCAATGTCCGAATAGCTGAACACGGAACCCATAAAACTTCCGCTTTGCTGTTGGCTCTCGACCCGTCTGATCTTTTTGTATGCGGGTAAATAAAGTAAAACGTCGTTTTTTCCGCTCGCGTTCTCGACAATGAGAATTCCCTCATTGCGGACTTCGGCTGGCGCATGAAAGCGCGTGAAGGTGCTGTTGTGGACACTGTCCGCTTGGACTTTTCGCCAGAAGCTGAATTCCTTGATTTTGGAAGAAGAATCTTTGCTGTTTCCGGTGGTGAGTTTGGCGCGCGATTCGAATTCGTTCACCTTTCGTGCTTCCTCGTTGCGGGTCATGATCTCAAGTCCGGTAAGCGCATGGGCGATTGCCGGAATCAGGAATAGCGTGGTCAGTGTCAGGGCTTTATTCATAATCAAGTGCCTCCGTAATTTGCAATTGGGCCGCTCGCCGGGCAGGGAAGAATCCCGCCACGCCCGCAACCGCGACGCCGATCAAAATGGTATTCAAGATGGCCTCTTTCGGAAAGTGATAATCGATCTCCCATCCCAGAGTGGTGGACAAGGTGTATTCCACAAAGAGTTTACCTACGTAGGAGCCAAGCAGAATCGCAACCACGGCCCCAAAAAAACCTTGAAGGATCGCCTCAAAGAAAATCATTTTCGAGATCTGAAACCTTGTGCTTCCGATGGCACGAAGCATGCCGATCTCGCGGGTGCGCTCCATCACGCTGATGAGCAAGGTGTTGAGAAGGCCCAGTAGGCCGACCAGCAGTGCAATCCACTCGATAGCCCGGGTGTAGGCAAAGGAGCGTTCGATTGCACTTTGCATCTGGTCCTTGAATTCGCGGCTTGAAATCGTAACGAGGTTCCACTTTCGGCCAAGTTCCCGGTCTATTGATGCCTTTACGTCCTCAAAGCGCGCACCACTCTCGAGACTAAATACGAAAACGGTGACCAGATGGTCATTCCAATATCTTGCATAGACCGCGCGGTTCAGATAGATCACGCCCTGGCTTGAGGCATAATCCACAATCTTGCCCAGGATCCGAAACGGAATCGCCCCGGATGGGGTTTCAAGATCCACAAGCTCACCGACCTTCTTGCCCGCGCGATCCAAAAAACTCTGGGTGGCAAGCAAGGAGGGTTCAGTGCTTTCAAAAAGCCTTCGTGCCGTGGAGATCCGATCTCCATCCACCACTGGAAAATTCCGATATTCGTAAAACTCCGCGTAATGATCAAGGGCCTTGATTGCGAGTTTTGCACCTTTGAATTGGAACGGGACAATCCTCGAACCTGCCCCGTGGCCCTCACCGATCGGTCGGATTCCTTTGATCTTCAGGAGCTCAGGAAGAATGGAATCCTTGATGGGCTGGACGTCGGCGTTGATGAAGCGACCGTTTGATCCCACCATGACGTCAGCCACAAAGATCCGGTCCAGCCAGTTTGTAAGAGTGTCATGGAAGCTCGAGCGCACACAGGAAATCAGCATGACGAGGAATAATCCCACCATGAGCGCCATGACGTTTGCAGTGGTACGTTTGCGGGAACGCATGAGGTTTCCCTGCGAGATTCGAAGGATCGGAAAGGGTAGGGGGCGGGTGATTCTTCGAAATGCCTTCAGAAACAAAAACACGAGGAAAGGACCAAAGAGTGCGGCACCGAGGACCGAGGACCCTTTGGAGATGATGTCGATCCCGATCCAGAGCTTGCTCCATTGGAGAATCATGGAGCAGGTCATGAAAACAAGGAGCAAAAATCCCGCGATGATCATTAGCCTTGATCGGTTCTCCTCTTCCGGGGATTGGGATTCGCTGTGGCGGCGCATGGATTCGAGCGGATGAATTCGCGCAGATTTGAGTGCTGGAATGAGAGCAGCTATAACTGCGCTGAGAGTCCCGGAGACCAGGGTGAAAATGATGTTTTCGCTCGTAAATTCAAGCTTTGCGATGTCGATTCGCATCTGGAGTTGGGCCGCGACGGATTGGGTTACTTGCGTTGAGAGACGAACTGCAAGGAATCGTCCAAGGAGTGCGCCCAGGGCGGAACCGATGAGGCCAATTCCAAAAACCTCGACAACAAAGAGGGTGACCATCGAAACACGGGGGGCGCCGAGTGCGCGAAGGGTACCGATCTCGTGGCGGCGCTCGGCAATCGAAACCGAGATCGAATTCATGACCAAAAACAATCCCACCAGCAGGGCAAGGGAGCTGAAAAAGGTAAGGATGATCTGATAGGAGTCGAGCAGTTTGTCCATTTGCTCGTTTTGAGATTCGGGGCGTTCAACCCAATAACCCGGGCCCATTTTTTCGCGAAGCCTCGTTTGAAGCACAGAGACTTCGGCATTATCGGTCGGAACAATGTCGACACGGTCCAGTTTGTTTTCCTTTCCGAAACTCACCCGTGCGCCGTCAATGTCCATGATCGCAAGCGAGCCCCCGTAGGCGCGAGCCGCGCCCTCGGGTTCAAGCAGACCGCGAACCGTGAATGTCTTTACTCCGAGTGCGGTCGAGAGGCTGATTTTTGAATCAATCGCAAGGCCTCTTTTTTTTGCGAGCGCCTCGGTCAGGATGATGCTGTCGGGTTGATTGAGAAAGGTAAGGGGATCCTCGATGATTTTCTGATCGGTGGCCTTGTAGGTCCGAACCGAGGTTTCTTGGAGAAGATCGACCCCCATGATCTGAAGTCCGTCCGCAGATTCGGTGGCACCCTCGAAAAAGGCTCGCGCCTCAATCAGCGGAACCGCGCTTTTTACTCCGGGAGTGGTCCTGATTTCCTCAAGCCTTGATTCCGGAAACCCGGCAACTCCCGCTGAAACACTAAGACGCGCTTTTCCGGATACAGCCTCAATGCTTTCCCTCATGGAGTTTTTCGTTGAGTGATTGATGATCGAGATCGCGACATAAAGCGAGATCCCGAAGGCAACCCCGAGCGTGGTCAGAATGGCGCGCGAGGGGCGGGCCGAGAGGTGACGAAGGCCGATGTAGCGAAAAAGGTTATAGCGTCTCATCCGATTCGAGGACTCCGTCCCGGAGCTTCAAAAGTCGGTTGCCGTAGGATGCGGCTTTCGGATCATGAGTGACCATGACGATGGTTTTGCCGGTTGATTTTGACATGTCCCGAAGGAGCGAAAGGATGGATTCGCCGGTTTTGGTGTCGAGGTTTCCGGTGGGCTCATCGGCCAGGATCAAAAGCGGGTCACTGATGAGGGCGCGCGCGATTGCCACCCTTTGCATTTCGCCGCCCGAGAGTTGGTCGGGCTTGTGATTCATGCGGTTTAAGAGACCCATCATGGAGAGAAGTTCTTTTCCTTTGGGCTCGATCTTTTTTAAGGATTCATTTCCGAGAAGTCTCGGAAGACAGACGTTCTCCAGTGCGCTCAAAGTCGGGAGCAAGTTGAAGAATTGAAAAATGAATCCGAGTTTTTGGCGACGAAACAGGGAAAGTTCGGAATCATTCATGCGGGCGATGTTCTCACCCCGGAGGATGACATCTCCCTTGCTTGGCAAATCGAGGCCGCCCATGAGATGAAGCAGGGTGCTCTTTCCAGAACCGCTCGGGCCCATGATGGAAACGAATTGGCCGTCCGGGATCTCGACGCTCACTCCCCTCAGGGCGTGAACGGTTTCTTCGCCACGGGTGTAGGATTTTTCAAGGGATTTGACCTCCAGAAGCATGGCGAGAGCTTGCCACGCTTTGGTGCTTGAAACAATACTGCATCAGGATTTTGTGCCCTTTAAGGATTGGCGCGAAGGGGAAAACGACAGATGAAGGTAGTGCCGGAACCAAGAGTGCTTTCTACGGTTACCGAGCCGTCATGACGTTGCATGACATGTTTCACGATCGAAAGACCAAGTCCTGTGCCCCCGCTTTCGCGCGAGCGCCCCTTGTCGAGGCGGTAAAATCGCTCAAAGAGTCGATCGAGGTATTTTTCGGCAATTCCCGGACCATTGTCAATCACCCGAAGAGTGATCCAGTCCCCTTGCGGATCGGTTTCATTGGACCACTTCACTGTGACGGTTGATCCGGTAGGACAATATTTGATCGCATTGTCGACCAGGTTTGTGATCACTTGCTCCACCCGTTTAGGATCCGCATACACATTGGGAGTATGGACTTCTGTCAAAATAGTGGAGTGTTTGTTTTCGGCATTGAGTTGAAGAGCATGAAGCGCATGCTGGGTGATTTCGTACAAATCAAGGGTAGCAGGATGGAGTTCGTCAGCGCCGGATTCGATTGCGGAGAGATCGAGCAGGTCATTGATGAGGGCGAGCAGGCGGTTTGAATTTTTGAGAATGATCTTTAAAAAGTCGGGATCGGCGGCCCGACCTTCTTCGATATCCTGGATAAGTGTTTCGGTGTACCCTTTGATGCTGGTGAGCGGAGTGCGGAGCTCGTGGGATACGTTTGCCACAAACTCGATTCGCATTTTTTCTGCCTTTTTTAGTGCCGCAATGACATCGATATTGTCGGTATTTCCGAGGTTGCCCATGGGTCATAGTCCTCTTAGGCGATAGCCAAAACCGCGGACGGTCTCGATCCGGTCTGAGTGGTCTCCCAGCTTCTTTCGAAGGCCGAGTACGGTAGTGTCGATGGTTCGATCTACCACTGCAACTCCAGGACCTTGAATGAGAGCAATCAGATCCCCTCGCTCAAAGGTGGTGTCGGGCTTTTTGATCAGAGTGGAGAGCAGCTTGAATTCATTCGGGGTCAGCTGAAGCTCTTTTTTATCGAGAAAGATCTTTTTCGAGGATTCGTTCAGTTCAAAGGGGCCTACCTTTGGATTAGGTTCGGCCTCTGGCTTTGCGCGTCTGAGGAGCGCACGAACGCGCGCGACGAATTCACGAACTTCAAAAGGTTTGGTGAGGTAATCGTCCGCTCCGATTTCAAGTCCAAGGACTTTGTCCATGGTATCGGCACGGGCAGTGAGGATCATGACGGGCACACGCGAGCGGTGTTCGGTACGGATTCTCTTGCACACATCAAGGCCCGACATTTTAGGCAGCATCCAATCAATAATCAGAAGATCGAAGTTCCCGGAAGGAAAGCCATCAAGAGCGTGGTCGGCGGACTCATAGGCCACCACATCGTAGCCTTCGCGTTTCAAGTGGAGGATCAGGAGTTCCCTTACGTCCACTTCGTCTTCCAGAACCATTACCCGTGCCATGAGAAACTCTTACCCTGGAATCAGTCCGTTTCCCACTTGCTTTCGGTGCAGCTGACGGAACGATCCTTGATTCCCTGTGTTTTTAAACTGAGCAGGCCCTTAAAGCGCACCATTTTGTACACCATAGGCTCTCGGGTATCGTACAGCACTTCATATTCCTTTTGTTCAGGATCGAGCACAAGGCGGATCTCGGGGTCGCGCTCGCCTTTTCGGGTCACGAGAAGGGGGGTCTTTTTGGAGGAGTAAAATTGGAAGCGATAAAGAGGTTTTCCGCGCTG
>JAGWXK010000139.1 GCA_018969905.1 Bdellovibrionales bacterium | reverse complement strand
TCTGTGGCACTTTCCGTGAAACAGGCATTATGCCTGCCTCCCCGGCCGTTAGCCGGTACTGCGCTTTGTGGAGCCCGGACTTTCCTCCCGCTTACTTGCGTAAACCAGCGATTGCCCGTCTGATGTGGCAGACGGAATTTAGCGCAATTCCTAAACAACTGTCCATTTCATTTACAAGGGTGGCACCTGAGCGTTGCTCCACTCCCCGCCTGGGAAGGCATGCCTTTTGCTTCATGGAAAACGATGCATTTCCCATTCAACCATGCTCATTTATGCGCTCTTCTCCTGATCGTGTCCGCATGTTCACGCCCACCCAATCTTCAAAAGGGCGAATCCGCATCCGATGCCCAGTCAGGGCAGGCATTTCCCGATCAGGTGACTCTTTCCGGCAGTCTCAGCAAAGAGCTGCAAGAAATTTACAAACATCCACGCCTGGATCCATGCGACAGCTCCCAACGTGAAATCAAGAAACTCCTCGTGACCGCCCTCGAAGAGAATGAAGAAAAAGTCAATGATTACCCTTCGACTAGCTCAGAGGAGTCCAGCGCCGCGGGAAAGCCCGTGACACAAGCAAAACTCGTCGAGTTTCAAGGATCCTATCTGATTCACCTCCCCAAGATCCATTCTGACTCTGCAGGATGGAGTACGGATCTTCAAGGCTGGGGAATTTTGCACGACTTCTTCAAACAAAACGCAGACAATCCGACGCCCCAATTCTGGCGCATCATAAACGAAAACGTACGCTCTTTGCTCCTCGAAGACAAAACGCGCGTCATCAATGAGACGAATCGGGGCATCGATCATGCGAATGTCTTGCATTTGCCCAGGATTCATTCGGAAGTCGAATCCTGCTTTCAGAACCCCGGCTGCGAGGCCCCGAATTTTGATTCCGCCCTTTCACTTGCGGTGAAATCCATACCTTTATATCGTTTTTTTGATCAGGCGCTTCGCTCCCGCTCAAGTCTGGATTCGAAACGTGAGATTTTGGAGCCCTTCCTGAAGCGGATCAAACGGGATTATTCGGAACACAGCTTCAGGAAAAACCCCCTTCTACGTGTTGAAAAATCAGAGAAGGGCACGATCCTCAATCTTGCGATGGATCCGGGACTTCTGGGACAAGCGGAAAAGGAGATCATTGGCTCCATCATTGAATCCGTATGGTCCAACGAGAAGACCCAAGTCAAACTGGAATGGGGCTCGAAACGACAGACCCCTGATCTTTTCGAAATTCTCTTTCACCCGAACTCCCCGGGCGCTCGCCCCAACGTGAAGCCCTACGAGAAAGTAATGAATCTTTTCCCGGGAAATCGGACCCGATCCGTGGCTCATGAATTCGGGCACGTTTTGGGATTCAGTGATCATTATTATACAGTCTGGGATCCAGATCGTTGCTTGTATATCTATGAAACAAATGACCTTGACCTCATGAGCAATAGTGCCAGCGGAGATGTGACTCCAGAGGAGTGGCAGACGCTTCTCAACCTTGAAGAAATACCTGCAAGCTGATTCCGTCTGAATCCGGAAAACACTGGCACCCAAGGCGCACTCCCACGGCAAGCTCATCAGGCTTCAAGTGCGCTTTTTCGATGGCCGTGATCGGACTTACCTTGTGCTGATCCTCGAGCGAAATTCGAATCCTGTCCTTGCCGCATTTGCCATGGCCGCCACAAGTGCTTCCGATCGGAAGCTCGATCATCTGCGCGTGAGCAAGGAGATTCAAGCCTTGCATGCTGATACCCGTATCCCACTGCTCCTGACCGCGAATAAACACAACGCTCATTCAGATCCTGCGGTCTTTCTTCAAGAAGGTCACCAGACACCACAGAAAATGGGGCACATTGGAAAGTCTCTCGAGCATGCTTCCCTCATAAAGCTTGATCCATGCGCGGAAAAAATCCCGCTGGAGCTCCGTGTAGGGAAACCACCACCAGGACTTGAACCGGATGAATGAAAACCTGGGTCGGTTCACGTGCCTCACATTCACAAATTCATAAATTCCGATCTCGGAATGCTTACGGCCAATCCCGCTGTCTTTGATTCCTCCCCAGGGGGTTTCCGGGAGTCCTGCCGAGAAAAGCACCTCGTTGATCATGACGCTTCCGACATGGAGTTCCCGCGCGATTTCCTCGCCCAAGGATACGTTCTTCGTTATCACGCTGGCAAGAAGCCCATAGGCATTTCGATTCGCCTTTTCAATTGCCTCCGCCACGGTCTTGAATGTGGTCATGGCAATCACCGGTCCGAAGGTCTCCTCATTGTAGATCTTGAGACTCTCGATATTCGCCCCAGCGACCAAAGTAGGAAGCATGCGGGTCCGGTCTCCGCTGAGAATCCCGCCACAAATGAACTCGGCTCCGGATTCACGCGCCTCCTTCAAATGATCCTCGTAGACCTGCTTTTGCTTGTCCATTGTCACCACACCAAGCTCAACATCCGGAGTCAGAAGTGCAATCTTCGACTTCAATTCCTCTGCAAATGCTTTTGCGATCGATTCGTGGACAATCAGTCGCTCGACCGACGCGCAAACCTGTCCGGAATTCGTATATCCGCCCCAAAGTGCAGCGGAGGTCGCGAAATCAAGATCGGCATCCGGAAGGACGATCATCGCATCCTTGCCGCCGAGTTCCAGGGTTACTGGAGTCAGATTCTGCGAGGCCTGCTTCATGATCGCCTTGCCCGTTCGAACGCTACCGGTGAAGAACACCTTGGCGGGCTTTTGATCAATGATCGCAGATCCGACATCGCCCTCACCATACACCGTCTGAACCAGATCGCGCGGGAATCCGGCCTCATCAAAAAGTTCCTGAATCTTCTGCCCGACGAGGGATGTGTATTCGCTGGGCTTGAATACAACGGAATTCCCGGCAAGAACTGCCACGGCAATATCGCCAAACGCCAGAAAGAACGGATAATTCCAAGGCGAAATCACCGCAACCGTTCCAAGCGGCCAGTACGACAAATAACTCCTCCGATACCGCATGAAAGGATTGCGAATCGTGATCTTCCGGTCCCGAAGTGCTTTTGGCCCGATGGAGGAAAAATAGGTCAGAAGGTCAATGGACGGAAGCAGCTCACAGATGTGAGCCTCGATCACGGGCTTCCCATTTTCCTGGTGAATCACCTCTGAAAGTTCGTCCACACGGCGGCAAAGGGCATCACGCAAGTGCAAAAGCTTTTGTGCGCGCTTCTTGATCGGCACCTTGGCCCAGAGTTGCTGGGCGCTTGATGCACGCTCAAAAATTCTGGCAAGATTTGCCGGCGGCGTTTTCGGGATTTCGCGAATGACAGAACCGTTGCGCGGATTGCGACTGATGATGAGATCCATAAAGAAAATCTTACTGAAAAGCCCGACGAACCGGAAGACCCAAATGCCCAAAAAACCAGGCTTTCGTCATCCCGGTGACACACCCCAGGCCTTCAGGGTTTCTTGCTCTTCAAGCCTGTTTTTGACCTTTTTGTATTTCGCCCCGGCCTTGCCATCGGTGGCCCTCTTGCAGGCATCCCAGGTCGAATGCCGCTCAAGCTTTCCGCTCACAAGGCTTAGATACACGGGTTCAAATCGGGCTCCCACATCAAGCGAGATCGAATAGGAGGGAAGATTTCCTTGAAACAGACTGATCCCCTCACCCCGGGAATACTTGACCGCGATTTGATCCACCCGTTCATTTGCCTCGCTCCCAGAATGCCCTTTGACGAGGACATATTCGAATTCCACCCCAAGCTCACCCAGCAGCTCCTGGCCTTTCAGGATTTTTTCCCAAAGATCCTGATTTTTGACAGGCTCCCCTGCGACGGTTTTCCAGCCCCTATCCAGCCACTTTGGGAGTGAATGCTCAGCTCCCTCGAGCACGTACTTTGAATCCGAGATGACGCGTACACGGATGGAGGTAACCGATGCGTTCGGATGGGCGTTCAAAAACCGATACACCTCCTGAAGTCCCCGATAAAATCCAAAAAGCTCCATCCGATTGTTCGTGGTCTCTTCTTCTGCCCCACCGAACTCCTGCACCCTTCCATCGGGCGTGACCAAGATCAGCCCCCAGCCCCCGGGTCCGGGATTTTTCGAGCAGGCTCCATCGGAGATGATTTGAAATTGCCGCAACATGAATCAGAACCTTGCCACCATTGGATACTTCCTTGAGAATACAACGCCATTCATTGAAACCAGACTCATGAAATTCACTTCGCCCTTTCTGAGTTTGACATTCTCATGACAAATCCGGACGCGGATTCGCTTATCCTGAGTTCAGACCATGGACCTCTATCTTTATGAATTTGAAGCCAATTCATCTTTGCCTCGGGAGAGACTCTCGCGTCCGCTCCTTGAAGTAAAGACCTGTCAGCGATCATTTTTGCTGTCCTGGGAAGAATTGCACCTCCCGAATTGCCGCAGGTCCTTCCGCGGGGTCGAGGCTTATGAGTTTCTCCTGCGTTTTGCATCGGGGCTAGAGAGCGAAATCAAGGGTGAGACCGATGTGTTCGGGCAACTGAAGACCGCAATTAAAACCTTCACCGAAGAATTCCCGGAATCGGATGAACAAAACCTTTTTTCCAAAATTTTTGAAGATACGAAGGAAATCCGCGCCCAATACCTGCAGGGCATTGGCGGTAACACCTATGGCGCCTTGGCTCGAAGACTTTTGAATCCGACTCCGGGCTCCAGGGTTCTTATTTTAGGTGCGGGTCAGATTTCAAAAAGCGTTGCCCCTTATTTTGCGGATTCCCGCCTCACCCTCTTCAATCGTACCA
>JAGWXK010000026.1 GCA_018969905.1 Bdellovibrionales bacterium | reverse complement strand
GGAAAGTCCGGGCTCCCCAAAGCGCGGTACCGGCTAACGGCCGGGGGGGCGGGCGGAATGCCCGTTCCACGGAAAGTGCCACAGAAAATATACCGCCCCGACTCGAAAGAGCCGGGGTAAGGGTGAAAAGGCGAGGTAAGAGCTCACCGCTTTCGCAGCAATGCGGGAGGCACGGAAAACCCTACCGGGAGCAAGACCAAATAGGAAGGAAGAGTGGCTTTGCTCGTTTGACCTTCGGGTATAGGTTGCTGATGAATGATCCGGGCGACCGGACGTCTAGAGGAATGATTGCCTCCGGCTCCGCAAGGAGACGAAGACAGAACCCGGCTTACAGTCTGATGTGGACTTTTCTAACTGCTTACAGAGGATTTTTCCTCCGCCTCGGCCTTGTCCTTCAGTATGGTACCCAGCACCGCCTTGAATGCCGCGACCATGTTTTCTGAATGGTGCTGAAATACCTCTTTTTGCAGGCGCTGAATGATCCTTGCATCGTTTTTTTCAGTCTGTGAGATCTCGTAGTAGGAATTGATGAGACTCAATATTTCGGCCATCGGATGAAGTTGTGTGCCGCCAATCCGATTTGGAAATCCGGTCTTGTCCTTTCGTTCATGATGCTGCCGAATCACCTGGAGAGTGACCTGAGGAATGTCCGTGTGTGTCGCCACAAGATCGGCGCTAAGCGTCGGATGTTGAAGATAGAAACTCATTTCCTCTTTTTTTAGCGTTTCCAGCGATCGATCGGTCATATCCCCAAAGGGTGTCTTGTAAAGCGAGATGTCTTGGAGAACGCTGGCAAGTCCGAGAATCTCCAGGGTCGCGTTTTTCTCGAATCGAAGGTGTTTTGCCACAAGAAGCGAGTAGGAGGCGCAAAACACCGAACGATCCGTTTGTTTTGCCTTCTCGATCATGCTGTGGATGGCGCCTTCATCGGAGTCGATCGATGAGATCAGTCGGAAGAGGTCTCCGAGCATGCCCTTGGTGTATTCAATGAGTTCGTCATTGATTCCAGCGCTTCGCATTTCAGTAAGGACTGCTTTGGTTTTGGAGAGGGATTCCGCACTTTTCCAGGGGTTTGAGATCCCGGAATCGAGATAATTCTCTTTCAGGTTTCGAATGTCGTCTTTGTTCCTCTGAATGTCCTCGGATTTGATATAGAGGAACTCGTTTTTTTCAGCGGCTCTCACAAGGTAAACCGGGTCGATTTTCGAGTTTTTATGGGCAAAGAGCGTGGGGCTTTTGGTTGAATCCATCAAGAACACGTCATGGGCGAACTCCGTTCCGGTAAAGAAGTCGGAAATCGGAACAGCGACGAAGCCGGATATTCGCTCGGGAGCGCTTTCGTTTCTTCTCGGGGTTTCGGGTTGTTTCAGGTGAACTTTGAGTGAGCTGATCAAGGTGGTGTAGGGCTCGCTTCCCGAAAAAACACCTCGAATGTGGGTGCTTTTCATGATTCTTTGAGTCGCATCGGTATTGCCCATCATCTGAGGCTCGAAAAGGAACACGGGAAGGGCGGGACGATGGGTCAGGATGATCTCCAGGAACTGAAACGCCGAAAAGTTCGCATCACTCGGGTTCAAAAAAACACCCGAGAGGCGGGTTTCAGGGTCCATTACCCACTTGAGCGCCTGGATCATGGATGGTGTAACAAGCGCCTCATCGGCTGATTCCCGCGAAAGGCGATCAAGGACTTCCCTGTCTGAATGAACGATCAGCGGACGAATCATGGCGTGTCCAGAAGGTTGAGAAGGTTGAAAAGAGCATGGCTTGCTTTCTCGGAGTAGTGGGAGCAAATCTCATCGGATCTGTCGGAGAATGAGTCGCCCGCATCAAGGTATGCATTGATGATGCTTAAGACTTCCGACATGGGGTGAAGTTGCATTCCTCCCACCCGATTCGGGTAGCCGCTTCTGTCCCGACGTTCGTGATGTTGACGGACCACTTGGAGGATGACTTCGGGAAGTGTGGTGTTCTTCGAAAGAAGGTCTGCGCTCAGGATCGGATGCTGGTCGAAATAAGCTTTCGCCTCAGGTGCGAGCTTTTCACGCTCGGCATCCGACAAATCCCCATAGGGGGTTTGGAACAAGGAGATGTCCTGTAAAAAGCTTGCAAGACCGAGAATTTCCACTATCGATCCATGCTCAATCCTCATGACCTTGGCCATCATGATGGCAAGTGTGGTGCAGTGGAGGGTTCGATCGCATTCTTTCGCCATCTGGATCATTTTTGCCAGCTTTGTCGCTGTGTTGAGGCTGGAAACAAGTCCGAAAAGGTCATTGAGAAGCAGGTGGGCGTGTTCCACGAAGCCGTCCGATGCGCTTCCTTTTTGAAATTCGCGTAGAAGATTCTTGGCATTGAACAGGACTTCTGCGGTTTTCCAGGCCGCGGGGAATTGTTCGTTTTCGGTGTAATTGTTTTGGGTCTTTCGAATGGATTCTCGAATTTCGAGAATGGATGCCTCACTCACAAAAAGCCATGGGTTCCTGCTCTGAAGCATGGAAAGGTACTCGGTATCGATTTTCCCGTTCCTTGCTCCAAGAAAGCGGAGTTTTCGCTCCTCATTCTCCACGAAAACATCGTAGGGGAAGAATCGAAGTCCCTCGAAATCCTGAAGGGGGATTGCGATGTAGCCTTCGTGGGAGCTTTTCAGGCTCTTTCTCGGGGGGAGGGATTCGGGGCCGTCCGGATTGAATTCGAGTCCCAGAGGGGCCAGGAACTCACGGAAGGATTCCCGTCCTTTGAAAACGCCCTTGATGTTGGAGTTGGTCAGAAAGTCATGGTTGGATCTTGAATCGATTTCGTTTTCGGAGTCGATCAGGAATACGGGGGTCGCAGGCCGGCTCAGGAGTGTAATCTCAAGAAAGTGAAGAGCGCTGTATTGAGGTACATTTGGATTGAGGTAGATTCCCGAAATGGGGATCTCGGGGTTTGAAATCCATTGCAGCGCTTGAAGCATGGAGGGGGTGGTCAGTGCTTGATTCCCCGCCTCTTCCCGGATTCTGGAAGTGAACTCAAGATCGGGGTGAATGAAAAGAATTTGACTCATACCCAAATTATTATATTTTCTTTACAATTTGAGTGCAAGGTAAATTTTCTTCAATCATTTCATTTCATTATCAATGCAAAACATGATAAAGAAGATCGCCTATGAGACCATGGGGCGTATCCGATTCGTTGAAGCTTTACCAAATTGAAAACTGGGGCGGGCAGTACTTTAATATCAACCCTGCCGGCAACCTCACGGTGCATCCAAGGCAAGGCCAGGGGCCGGGCATTGATCTCACAAAAGTGATCGATGAAGTCACGGCTCAAGGTCTGGAAATGCCGCTTTTGGTTCGTTTTCAGGACATTATTCGGCATCGCGTTATCCAATTAAATGAAGCTTTTGCGAAAGCGATTGAAGAGGCAAGCTATGCTGGCTGCTATCGGGGTGTGTATCCCATCAAAGTAAATCAGATGCGCGAGGTCGTCGAAGAAGTTGTGGATGCCGGACGCCCGTACGCGTATGGACTCGAAGCGGGATCAAAGGCGGAGCTCGTTGCGGTGCTTTCGCAGGATCTTCATCCGGAAGCGCTCACCATCGTCAATGGATACAAGGACCACTCTGTGATCCGACTTGCCCTCATGGGGATCAAGCTTGGCAAAAAAGTCATCATTGTGATCGAAAAACTTTCCGAGGTTCATTCGGTGGTGCAGATCGCAAAAGAAATGGGAGTGTCTCCGCTTCTTGGTCTTCGCTGCAAACTGAATTCAAAGGGTTCAGGCAAGTGGGAAGGTTCCGGCGGTGAGCTTGCAAAGTTCGGACTTACTACGCCTGAAATGCTTTATTGCGTGAATTACCTGAAAAAAGAGGGATATGAAGACAGCATCAAGCTTCTTCACTTCCACATCGGATCCCAGGTCACGAACATCCGCACGATCAAGGAAGCGGTCAAGGAAGCGACCCGCTTTTATGCGGAACTCGTAAAAATGGGTTTCAAACTCGAGTATCTTGATGTGGGTGGCGGACTCGGAGTCGATTACGACGGCTCCCGCACCGACTTTGAAAGCTCCACCAACTACTCGCTCCAGGAGTACTGTTCGGATGTGGTGTATTCTATCCAAGAGATTTGCGCGAATGAGGAAGTCCCCCTTCCGACCATCGTGTCCGAAAGCGGTCGCGCGATTGCGGCACACCACTCGGTTCTGATTGTGAATATTTTTGGTTCGATCGAAGTCGGAACCACCCCGATTGATCTTCCTGAAACCGAGGATGAGCACAACGTGGTGAAGGAAATGCGTTATGCTTTCCAGAACATCAATTACAAGAATCTCATGGAAAGCCTGAACGAGGCGATTCAGCGAAAAGAAGAAGCGCTCTCAATGTTCAAGCTTGGTCTTTTGACCATTCAGGATCGGGCAAAGATCGAGCATCTTTTCTGGCAGCTCTGCCGCAAGGTGCAGCAGTGGGCGCCGGAAATGCGCTACATTCCCGAGGAAGTCGAGAAAATCACAAAAGCGCTCGCGGACCAATATCTTTGCAACTTTTCGATTTTCCAATCCATGCCCGATCACTGGGCGATCCAGCAGCTGTTTCCCGTGATGCCGGTGCATCGCCTCGATGAAGAGCCTGCTCGCACCGCAACACTCGTGGACATCACCTGTGATTCCGATGGCAAGGTTTGCAAGTTTGTGGATTTGCGCGATGTGAAGGATACGATCAAGCTTCATGCCCTGAAAGACGGAGAGGCCTACTATGTCGGGTTCTTCCTTACGGGCGCTTATCAGGACATCATGGGGGATTTGCACAATCTTTTCGGCAAGGTGAACGAAGTGCACGTGTTCCTCGATGAAACCGAGCCCGGTGGTTATTACGTCGAGGAAGTGATCAAGGGGAACAACATTGCATCCGTTCTCTCCTGGATCCAGTATTCGCCTGCGCACATTGAACAGGAAGTAAAAAGCCTGATTGATCGCAAGGTCCGCGAGGGTCTCATCAAGCCGCGCGAGGGTGTTGAGCTTCAGAATTTTTACGAGAACGTCCTGCAAGGGTACACCTACATCGATAACTTCAAGCCGAACCTTCAGCGATCCATCGGTACAGGGATGGATGCAGAGCAGCCCTTTGGAGATCTTTTGCAATGAAACTTCTGAATCAGGGTTTTGATCATGTTGAGTTTGCGGTAGGCGCCATTGCTCCGCATCTTTCGACGTGGGAGAAAATGGGATTTGAAAAAATTGCCGATGTGACGATTCCCTCCAAGGGTGCCCACCAGGTGGTGATGGCCCAGGGTTCGGTTCGATTGCTTCTGACCGAGTACGATGGAAGCAAAGAGGCCCAGTCGCAAGAAGGCTATCGGTTTTTGAAGGCTCATGGCGATGGAATCTGTGTTCTTGCGGCTGAGGTTGAGGATTCGGCTGCAACCTACAACGAAGTGGTTTCCCGGGGCGCAAGGCCCGCCATGGCGCCGAAAACCTTCGAAACGCCAGAGGGCACAGTGATTCTCTCCGAGGTGTTCACGCCTGCCGATTTCCGCTATCGATTTGTTCAGCGCAAGTCGAGCGCTGACAAGAAAGCGCGTGCGCTCTTCGTTGATTCGGTTGTGGTGGATCGCCTCGAAAGCCCGTCACCAACCGGAATTTTCAGAATCGATCACCTGACAAACAACATCGACATGGGTCAGTTCGACACCTGGCTCAAATTTTATACCGAGACCTTCGGCTTCAAGGCGGTTCGCAGGTTCAACATCAAGACCGGAAGAACCGGACTTTTGTCTGATGTGGTTCAGTCGCCCTGCGGGCGCATCAAGGTTCCGATCAATGAGGCAACCGAGCCCGAGAGCCAGGTGCAGGAGTTTGTGAATCGATTCAAGGGCGCAGGCGTGCAGCACCTTGCGTTCCAGACCACGGGCATCATCGAAGGATTGCGAACCTATCGAAGCCGGGGCTTCAAGTTTCTTTCGGTTCCACATTCTTATTATGAAGTCGTTCCAACCCGCGTTCCCGGGGTTACCGAGGACTTGGCGGTTCTGGAGGAGCTTGGAATCCTGCTGGATGGAGAGGGTGGAGGGTACCTCATGCAGATTTTCACCGAGGAGCTGGTGGGGCCGTTTTTCCTTGAGTTCATTCAAAGAAAAGGGAACGACGGTTTTGGAGAAGGAAACTTCAAGGCCCTTTTTGAAGCAATTGAGCGCGACCAGATTCGTCGTGGCGTTTTGAAGGCATAAGTCACAGTCATGCTGAAAGTCGAAGTTTCTCCACGCTATGCGGAACGCAGAAACCAGTTGATGCGACTCGCGCCGGAAGCCTGTTTCATTTTTTTCGGAGCCCCGGAGCCGGAAGGTTCCGCTCACCGTCATCCATTTCGGCAAAATTCCGATTTTTTCTACCTGACCGAGTTTGATGAACCGGGGGCGATTCTCGTTCTTTGCGGTGGAAAGAGTCATCTTTTCGTTTCGGATCGGAACGAGGCGCAGGAAATCTGGACGGGCGAGCGCTATGGGGCCGAGCGGGCAGGATCTGTTTTTCAGATGGATGAAGCCAGTCGAGTGATGGATTTTGATTCCAAGCTCGATCTGTTTTTGAAAGATTCAAAGACCGTTTATTATTCACTTGGAACATCGGCCGAGCAGGACTCAAGGATTCTGAAAGCCATTCAGCACTCCTCCCGCCATCGCGGGAAGGGGCGGTTTGGCAATCTTCCGATCCACGATCCAAGGCCCCATCTTTCGCTGTTGCGGTCGGTGAAGGATGAGCTTGAGATCGAAAGAATGAGAAAGGCCTGCGCCGCTACCGCCAAAGCCCATTTGCATTTGTTAAAACGCGTGAAGGCGGGAATGAGCGAGTTTGATGCGGCAAATGAGTTTCAATACTGGCTCTTCAAAAACGGCTGCACGGACCTTGGCTACGCACCGATCTTTGCCTCGGGCTTCAATGCGACCACTCTGCACTATGTCCGGAACAACGATACACTTAAGCACGGGGATTTGCTCTTGGTCGATGCCGCAGGAGAGTTTGGCGGATATACCGCAGACCTCACGCAGACCTTTCCGGTGTCAGGCACCTTTACGCCTGAGCAGCGTAAGATCTATCAGTCAGTGCTTGATGTGAATCGCGAGATCACCCGTATGGCAAGACCGGGCGTGAATTACCGGAGTCTTCACTCGAAAAGTGTCGAGCTTCTGACCGGCGCCCTCCTTGAGCTCGGAGTCCTGCAGGGGGAACTTAAGGAAAACGTGAATACTCAAGCCTATCGATCGTACTTCCCGCACGGACTTGGGCACTATCTGGGTCTTGATGTGCATGATGTGGGCATTTATCACGAAGAGGGGCGTGATTTTGAACTTAAGCCCGGCATGATTCTTACCAACGAACCGGGCCTCTATTTCAGGGAGCGAGGGACTCCGTTTTTCGGAATCGGCGTCAGGATCGAGGATGACCTTCTGATCACGAGCTCGGGTGCCGAAGTCCTCACTCATGAGACACCGCGGGACATCGATGCAATCGAAGCTCTTCGGACCATTGCAAACTCTTGAGGATTTATGAAGCTCGGACCCATTGAAATCGATCATCCATTTTTGCTCGCGCCGATGGCGGGAATCACCAATTCCCCGTTTCGGCGGCTCATGCGCGAATATGGAAGCTCTGTCGTGATCAGCGAGCTCGTTTCGGCAAACGGCATTGAGTACGCCTCCCAGCGGACACTTGATCTTCTCAAGTTTGTCGAGGCGGAGAGGCCGGTCGGGCTTCAGATCTTCGGTGAAGAAGAGGAAAATCTTGTTCGAGCCTGTCAGGTGGTTGAGCGGCTTGGCGCCGACTTCGTGGACCTCAATATGGGTTGTCCTGTACCCAAGGTGGTCAAAAAGGGTGCGGGAGCCGCCATGTGCCGCAATCCTCTGGAGCTCTCAAAGATTCTGAGCGCCATGGTAAAGTCCGTGAAAATTCCGGTCACGATCAAAATCCGCACGGGATGGGAAGCAAGTGCACGAAACGCGAATGAGATCGTGAGGGTGGCTGCGGATGCGGGAGTCGCCTGGGTAGCAATTCACGGTCGTACTCGAGCCCAAGGATACAGCGGGGACGCGGATTGGGATTTCATCGGTGATGTGAAGGCAAAGAGCCCGCTTCCCATCATCGGAAACGGCGATGTGGTGACTCCGGAGCAGGCAGTGAGCCGCTATCGAACTTACGGAGTGGATGCGGTCATGATCGGTCGAGGGGCCCTTCGGAATCCGTTTTTGTTCGAGCAAGCGGCCGACTTGCTCGCAGGCCGGCAGGTGATGCCGGTAACGGCAGAGCGAATTCTCGAGCTTCTGGAGAAGCAGCGAGGATATCTGTCCCAGAGTTTTGATCCCAGGGGCGCGATGCTTCATGCGAGGAAGTTTCTCGCCTGGTATTCAAGCGGGTATCCGGGTGCCGCCGAATTCAGAAAAAACGTGTTTCATCTCCCTGATGAGGCATCCCTTTGGGAAGAAGCCCACCGCTTCTTTTCGATTTCCATCAAAAAGCGGGATTTCGGCTATCTCTCCGAGCCGTTTTTGATGGGTGGGCATGGCTGATCTGGCATGTCCGGTTGATCTGTGCTGCCCGACCCTAGCTCGCGATCTTGCCTAAAAAGATCGCTCGGAGGTTCGCCATGGATCCATTCAGGGATTCAGCATGCCTTTTGAGTTCAATTGCTTCGTTCTGTGCCGAGTGGGCAAGACCGGTATTCTGGTTGGTTGCTTGATTCAGCTGATGGACTGCCTGATTGATCTCATGGATTCCGCGAGCCTGTTCATTTGCAGCCCGGGTGACGTCCTCAAGGCGGGTGTGAACCTCATGGGCTTTGGTCTGAATGTCGGCAAAGATCTCGGAACAGCGGGCGCTCGCTCGTGATCCAAGTTCGATTTTGATCCGTCCCTCCTTGATCATCTTTTCGATCCGGTCATTGTTCTTTTTTACAATCGCCTCGACCTGATCCGTGCTTCCCTGGAGCTTGTCAAAAATTTCCTGGGCTGCGGTTCCGCTCATGGAGGCAAGTTTCCCGACTTCCTCTGCAACCACGGCAAAGCCCTTGCCGCTTTCACCGGCGCGCGCGGCTTCCACCGAAGCGTTGAAGGAAAGGAGCTTCGTCTGAAAAACAATATCGTTGATGACCTTTGTCTTGTCGGCGATTTCCTGAATCAGGCGGGTGACATTCGCAATCTCCCGATTGCCGTTTTGGACCTGGGTGATGATTCCCTCCTGGCTGCTGGAGATTTCAACCATCGCACCCTTCAGCTCTTCGATCGATTCAACTCCGCGTCTTGAGATGCTTTGGCTTTCCTCCGAGATTTTCGCGGATTGAAGGGCCTGATCCGAACTCTTTTTGATCATTGCGGAAATCTGTTCGATTGCGGTTGCGGTTTCGGTGATGGCTGAAGCCTGCTCGTTCGAACTCGCGGAGAGATCGTGACTGGCGGAGGTGACTCCTCCCGCGCTTTGATTCACCGAGGATGAAATTTCATCCACGTGCTTAAAGACCCGGAGTGCGCGCCTCAGGTTGCTGATGGCGATCAGGAGGATTCCTCCCAAGCCAAGGAGTACCGCAGCGAGGAGCGCAAAAATGCTTCGTAGCCCATCGGATTTCCGTTTTGCCTCGATGCCTTTCAGGATATCTGATGATCTCAGGTCAATGAGTTCCTTGAGCTTCGCGAAGTTTCCGTTTTGAGTCGTGCGGGCGGGAGCATATTTTGAATTGAAAACCCGGATCGCATCCGGGCTCCTGGCCTCAATGAGTTTCCCTACTTCGTTTTCGATCGTGTTTAGAGTGCTTGCATCAAACTCCGACATTTTCTTGCTGAGCTCGAGTGCTTCCGCATCATTGGCAATGAGAGCGGCGAGCTTTTCGGAGGCGGCGATGAACGCCTCGTCTGCTGCATTCTTGTTCTCGAATTCCTGTTTGTTGTCCGGGTTCAGAAGGTAACCGCGAAGCGCCTCTGACATCTTCACCATTTCAAGCTCGGCCGTTGCAATTTGTTTGCTCATTTCGACGGCCCTAACTGCGTCGTTGTTCTCGTTGTGGGAAGTGTCGTAGATCTGCCACGAAACCAGAAGTGCTACGGCTAGAAGTGGAAGAGTCGACAGTGAGATTTTTTGGATCATGGAAAAGCGCATGTGCCTCGTTTCGGTGATCAGGACGTCAATCTTGACCGTTAAGGGATTGATTTTGAAATCTTAATGAAAGTGGCTCCCCGATTTTTCAAGGACCTAAATTATAGTTCGGTTTTGACAATGCTTGTCATTGTCGGTAGTGGATTGAGAATGGAATCGGATCAACTGCACCTGATCGAGTGGCTCAAGCGCATTCAAACTTCATGGGGTTTGAGTTCCTCCGAGCTCTCACATATGACTTCGGTTCCAGAAGCAGAACTTGCTCATCATTTCGGGATGACTCGCGACGAGATCGCGGAGCTTCCATCCATTCCCTCAGGCCTTGAGTCTGCGGTGGGGCTGGTGGGGCTTTATCGCTTGCTTCTTACGGTCTATCCCACCGTGGAAGAACAGCTAAAATGGCTTGAGCTCCCCAATTCCATTTTCGAGGGACGCAAGCCGATCGAGGTGATCGCAATGTCACCTGCTCATCTTGCCTACGTCACGTACACAGTTGAAAGCGGTCTCAGGCTCGGACCAAAAACCGAGTAGGGGCCATTTGGCGAAACTTCAGAGCTTCATTCCTCACGCAAATGGACCGTACGTCCATCGATGGTGATCGAAAAGCCATCTGCGGTTTTTTCAAGGTGATTCAGGATCTCATAATAGGCCCGGGTCAGGAATTTCGCCTCTTCTTGCGTGGATTCGTTCGGGTGAGGAACCTTGCAGGTCAAGCGGCCCCGGTGATAGCGGAGGGACTCCGGATCAAGCTCCAGGGTGCGCCCGTCATTCAAGGCGACGGTGTAGCCGAGGAGTGGATCGCCCTCAAGCCGGGTGACAAAATAAAGAGTGTCCTCGACGTGAACGTTTTTCTTTTCGTTTCCTAGACGGATTTCAAATCCCTCCTTGCAGCGATGGAGATTTCTGGAGAAGGCCAGAATGGTTCTCTCGTGGGTGATTTCCTCCCCGTTGGAGAGCCAGACTCCGTTTCGAGTGAGGATCAAGTCCTCATAAATTCCAAAAAGACCGGGATCAAGATTTGCGCTCATGATTTGGATAGGGACTCTTCTTTTTTGATCTGGCTTGCGAGTTCGATCCTGGACTTACGGCGCATGCTTGCGGCTTGATTCCTTCTTTTCTCGGCAGGGGTTCCGGGCTCAATCGGAGGAACGGGGATGGCTTTTCCATTGGAATCAAGCGCCACAAAGGTCAGGTAGGCGCTGACGCTATGGTAACGTTCTCCGGTTTTGGGATCCTCGGAATCCACCCGAACCCCTACCTCAAGGGAGGTGGTTCCGGTCGCATTCACGGATGCTTTCAGCTCCACAAAGTGGCCGAGTTTGATGGGAGCCACGAAATGAAGCGCATCAATGGATGCTGTGACCACCGTGCTTCGGGCATGCTTCCCTGCACAAATCGCCCCTGCAATGTCGATCCAAGACATGACCGTTCCCCCGAAGATGGTGCCCAAGGCATTGGTATGCTGGGGTAGGACGATTTCAGTCATAGTAACGGCGGATTCACTTGGGGATTTGGCTTTCAATTTCATGCACCCCATTCAATCAAAGTTTTCCAAAGATTTCAGTTGCAAACTTTTTTGATGCGGTAGGATACTGTGGGCGGGAATGGGGGGATGCTCCAAGGATTGGGAGTGCCCGATGGAGGAACCAATGAAGGAACCGGGTTACATCACGCAGGAGTTTGCTGCCTCAAACGAAAAAGAAGGCTCAACTGTGCTTCAGGAAGTCGTCCGAATGACCGGCCTGCCGGAAGACTATCTGGATTCCGCCCTGACCGGTCTTTTAGGAAAGCCTGATGCTTCAGTCAATGAAATGACGCTCCCGGAGCTTAGGTCCTTGCTGCTGGAGTGCTTGGAATCACTGAACGCCGAGATCGAAAGCCAGCCGTCCGTCGAGGCAGAATAAAGCTCAGCTAAATTTGTTTATGGCAAAATGTCCCGATGGGTGGGGCGCATCGGTTTTGACACATTCACAAACTGGATCTTGATGAGTAATTTCCTTGAGTGATGTCGTGATTTGGCCGATAAGACCTTAAAGGTTTTGTGAAAATCAATCGCAAGGAGCACAAAATTAAATGCTGATTCGATCCCCAGGTATCCAGATCCCCTCCAGTCTGATTCAACCCGATGTCGTTGGTTTCAACCCGGATTTGGCTCCCAAGGGCTACATTCCGAATCCGATCGTGGTCGAGCAGACGGCGCGGGGAGAGCGTCAGTACGACATTTATTCCAGGCTATTGATCGATCGAATCATATTCCTTGGTACCGAGGTGAACGATGTGGTCGCAAATCTTCTGATCGCCCAGATGTTCTTCCTTGAGTCGAATGACCCCGACAAAGACATTCATTTTTACATCAACTCGCCGGGCGGATCCGTGTACGCGGGTCTTGGAATCTACGACATCATGAATTTCATCCAGTGTGATGTGGCCACCTATTGCATCGGCATGGCGGCTTCCATGGGAGCCTTCCTTCTTTCCGCGGGTGCGAAGGGAAAGCGTTTTTCGCTGCCAAGCTCACGAATCATGATTCATCAGCCTCTCGGCGGAGCCCGTGGCCAGGCGTCGGATATCGAGATTCAGGCAAAAGAAATCCTTTATCTGAAAAAGCAACTCAACGAGGCGCTTGCCCGTCATACGGGGCGACCGCTCGAGCAAATCGAAAGAGATACGGATCGGGACAATTACCTGAGCGCAGCGGAAGCTGCGGAATACGGGTTGATTGATAAAGTGGTGCAAAAAAGGGGAGCATAAGGGATGGATACACCGAAATACGGAAACAGCCTCGGAAACCTGACCTGTTCTTTCTGCGGAAAGAGTCAGCGCGAAGTAAAAAAACTCATCGCGGGACCCACGGTTTACATTTGCGATGAGTGCATTGATCTTTGCAACGACATCATCCGCGAGGAAGGACAAAAGTCCGGAACTGCCGCGACGGGCGCCGGCCAGACCGGGGCTGCGCTGCCGAAGCCGGCTGAAATCAAGGCTTTTCTTGACGAGTATGTGATCGGCCAGGAAAAGGCGAAGAGAATCCTTTCGGTCGCTGTCTACAACCACTACAAGCGGATCAATCACCAGACTTCTCTCAAAAAGGGCGACAAGTCCGGGGTTGAGCTTGCAAAGAGCAATATTCTGCTCGTCGGTCCGACCGGGTCCGGAAAAACCCTTCTTGCAGAGTCGCTCGCGCGGGTGTTGAACGTTCCCTTCGCAATTGCGGATGCCACGACCCTCACCGAGGCGGGATATGTCGGGGAAGATGTCGAAAACATCATTTTGAATCTGCTTCAGAATGCGGAAAACAATGTGGAGAAGGCCCAGCGGGGAATCATCTATGTGGATGAGATCGACAAGATCTCCCGCAAAAGCGAGAACCCTTCGATCACCCGGGATGTGAGCGGCGAGGGCGTACAGCAAGCGCTTCTGAAGTTGATGGAAGGAACCATTGCAAACATTCCACCGAAAGGCGGAAGAAAGCATCCTCAACAGGAATTCATCCAGGTGGATACCCGGAATATTCTGTTCATTGTGGGTGGGGCTTTCGTGGGGCTCGATAAGGTCGTTGCCCAAAGGAGCGGAAAGCGTTCCATGGGCTTCAACGCGAACATCACCTCGAAGGAAGATCTCAATATTTCCAAACTTTTTGCCAAGGCGGAGCCCGAGGATCTTGTGAAGTTCGGAATGATCCCGGAATTCATCGGACGTGTGCCGGTGATCGCAACACTCGAGGAACTCGACGAGGCGGCACTGGTGAATATCCTCACTCAGCCGAAAAACGCGTTGACCAAGCAGTATCAGAAGCTGCTGGAGTATGACGGAGTCCAACTTGAATTTGAGCCGGACGCTTTGGATGCCATTGCGAAAGAGGCGATCAAGCGAAACACGGGCGCGCGAGGCCTGCGGGCGATCGTGGAGCAGGCGATGCTTGATGTGATGTATGATCTTCCCGGCGACCAGACCATCAGAAAGTGCGTGATCACGAAGAACTCCATCTCGGGCGGGGAAAAGCCACTTCTCGTGACTGGAGAGAAGCGCGAAACCGCCTGACAACTTGAGTGAATTTGAATTGAATGAGCCCCGGGATTGTAATGATCCCCGGGGCTTTTTGTTTTTCATGAATCACTAAAATCATTGATTGGAATCCGCATTATTTTTTATACTTACTTACTATAAAAAATAATTGACAGATGTGTTTCGTGCGGGATAGGTTGGCTTCCGTCAGGAGAGACAGGAAAAATGAAAAAGCATTTGTTGTTCATCATTGGTGTATTGACCGGAGTTCAGGCTCACGCGGCTCCGCTTTGCGAGGCCGTGAAGCGCGGTGAAGGAAGCTCGATCGAGCGCGGAATCAAGGTTCTTACGGATAACGGATCCCTTGAGGAATACGTTTGGTTCGGCTCTGATACAAATTCCCGGGACAGAGCGCAGAACGATTGTACTTATGTGCTAGCCACCACCTACTGCCAGAGAACAACCCCCAAGGTACGCGACCAGTATCAGAATGTGGGCGACCCTGGATTCGGCCCACCACTCTATGTAAAGAAATCCTCTGAAGCAGGAATCCTTCATGTTTCCAATTCCCAGTATCAAGGATACCAGGGGCAATATCATGCCTTTTTTTCGGCATGCGAAGAAACCCGTGCGAAACTTGCGCTACGATCGGTAGAGGCGGTTCAATACCAAGTCCGTAAGAGGAAGTGCATTGCGGACGGTTACCCCGAGTGGGCCTGTCCCGGACTTTTCTACTAAGGTTCAACCTTCGGAAACAAGCAGGCGGAGAGTAGCCTCATCCACTTTCAGCTCAGAGATGGTTCCCCCAGGCGTGGCATCGGGATACATTATGTCGCGCGGATCGTCGTTGTGATTGAGTCCGATGAAATGTCCGAGCTCGTGAGCAAAGGTTTTTCTTGTGCTCACTCTCCGGTCGTGCAGGCAGTCCCCGTTACAGAACGGGTTTGCCCCGTTGATCATCACCATGGCCGCAACCGGTCCGTTGTCACTGTTTTGCACTGTGGTCATGCCCACATATCTTCCCGGATACGGCCAAGGATTCTGGAAAAAAATCACGTTTCCCAGGATCGCATCGGGCTTGGTGGGGCTCCCGGAATAGGGTGCTCCGAAGGTCCATTCTCCTCTTAGGTCGAAAATCTGTTTTCCCGCCTTCTGATGCCAATACCGGAAAGCATCCTGAAGATCACTCATGGCCTGGTTGGAGTTCATGATCGTTGCGTCAGCGTAAATGGGAACCGGGAGTGATTTCCAGCCAAGGTGTCCGGATCCACCGCAGGCCGTGATGAAAAAAAACAGGAACAACGAACCGAGATGCCATCCATGGCTCATACTCATGCTCTCCTGGAATAATTATTTCACAGAATGAGTTTAAAAATAGAGAAAAATTGACTTTGAGACCCGGCGGTTTTTTGACTCAGAGAATGTACCCGAGGCCAAATGAATAGATTGTTGCAGATCTGCCGATGTGACGTCCGAAGTCGGTCTGAAAATAATACCTGCCAAGGCGCCACCGTGAAAAGAGCGACAGCGTGGCAGTAAGCGCCTTGTCTTGTTCGATGGAGTATCCCGAGGTGGGAGGCTCGGTAAGGTTCTGTTTGATGAAAAGCACACTGCCCCGGATTCCGAGTTCAGATCCGGAACTGGCAACGACTTTCGCCGCTCCAAACGCCATTTTTGCGCCGAAAGCGGGAACGTTTGATTGTTGGTACGTCACAAGTCCCTGTACTGCACTGACTCCCCCGGTTCCATAAATGCCATTGAAGTCAGCGCTCAGGGCCCAAAATCGGTTTTCGTAACTGACTCCGAAACCGGGACAAAAGCCAAGGTTTGTTGTGAGGAGGCCGGTATTTTCAAAAGGGCCCACCAAGGTCGCCTCGCTTTGCCAGCTGATCAGTTCAAGTGAGACCCTTCTTCGAATTCGAAATACCCTTGATTCAAGTCGGGTCAGATGTCCCCGAACCCGATCTGAGAGTTCATCCACGCGGTCTTCTTCAAGTTCCAGTTTTTCAAGCGCGGATTTGGAGAACTGGGCTTCCTCACGATCCCTTGGGCTAAGGCTCCGGTAGTCGCGGGTATTCAAGATTCGATCGGCTTGAGCAACATATGAGTTGAAGAGCGCATTCTGGAATTGTTTCGAAAACTTGTTGCTTTGGACCTCGCGGGAGTTGGAAACGGCATATCGAAGCACTCTCATTTCCTTCGGGTACTGTTGATAGAGTTCTGCTCCGGGTCCTGTATAGGGAGCCAGGACCTCGGGCTTTCCCTTTGGCTTTCGTTTTGAGCGCTTTTCAAGGGCGAAGGAATTGGTTGCGATCAGGAGCATTCCGAACGCAAATATCGTGCTGATTTTGAGGATTTTTTTCATAGCCATATGTGCGTCTGTAGAAGCAGCATCCAGCTGTCCAGGGATGTGGAGTTTTCGTTGAAGACCCTTGAGTTGTAGAGATCCGCGCGAAGTTCAACCTTTTGAATCGGAAAAAACTGGATTCCCGGTCCCCAACGAAGCACCGAGGATTCCTGCGAGAGATCTGTCTTGCCGTAATCGATGTTCGCGATCAGGTAGAGGCCCTGGGTTGCTTTTGAGAAGGTCTGGAGCAATCCGTATCGTGAAATCCTGCTGCCGGATCCGCTTTTCGCATTCCGGTGATTCTGGCCGAACTCGAACATCAATGCCGAACCATCGTTCAAGCTGATCCGGGAGTGGGCGCCGTAGGAGGTGACGCCGATATAGTCATTTTTGGAATTCAAAAAGGAAAAGCCGATCCGATGGTCATTGTTGACCTCTCGCTCGAGTTGGAGACTTACTCCTTTTTGGCGTATGTCTGCGGATTGAAACATGCTTCCGAAGAAGGCATGGAGCGCGCCCTCGAAGCCGCCTGCCAGTCCATGTATCATCACACCGTGAGTTTGATCGTTTTGGGTGTTATCGGTATAAACCCGGCTTAAGGCAATGTGCTCTGCAACCCTGATTCCATACGCTTTATCCATGAAACCCGCATAGACTCCGAACTCCGGATTGAAACGGTATCCGACGTAATGTTCGCGGGAGCGAAGAATTTTTTGGTTTTGATTTGCCGCCCTCGCCTGAGGAGAGGGCGGATTATAACCGATTTCTCCAACCATGATCAGACGATCGTCATTGAGAAACTTCAGGATGAGTTGGCCGCTTCCCTGCATGTTGATCCAGGAGGATTTGGCGTTTGATGTACCAAATGCCTGAACCATCTGCAGTCCGCGGTAATTCAGTTGGGTTCGGGCGACTTCTTGCTTTGGCTTTCTGAACAGGAATCCTGATGAATCGCCGATTTTTTCCTCCGACCAACTCGAAGGATAGAACATTCGAGAGGCAATTCCAGTGGCTCCCACAGCTCTGCCGTAGTCGGTGAGAGGACCATTGCCCATTGGATTGTAGTGGCAATTCAAACAAGATGGGTAGCCATGTCCGATGAACTGGGGGTAGGCCTTGGATTCTTTCAGGGGAGTGAAAATCATAATCAAAAGGAGAGGGATCAGTTTTCTCATGATCCCGGTATGTTCTGAATCCATGATTGAATGGTTGAGTATTCTGTTGAGCTGAGCGGTGGAAGATCCTGGGGCATATTGCCTCCTCCGCCCGAAGGGTTCTTCAGTTTCAGGAAAAGCGGAGATGTTTGAGGTGAACCGGGAACCACCTGACCTGATTCGACCCATCTTTGGGAGGTGATGAGCGAGGGATACTGGCCCTTGTGATAGTGGCACCAGGAACACTTTTCCTCGATGATTTTGAAGGAGGCGGCAAAGTTGGGGTCGTTCGGATCCCCGAAAGTGTCAAGATAAGCCGTGGCATCAAAGGTGTTGGAGTTGTAATTGGCACACGAACCAAAGGCGAAGATGATCACCGGGATCATCACCCCCAAAAGAGCCAAATGCAGTGATCTGTGGCGGATTTTGGATATCATTTTTTCGAATAATCGACCTGAGCCTCGATATTGACCTCATCGAGTACGGAAATGCCAAGATACTTCTCGGGGGGAAGATTGAACTCACGGGCGCTTGCCTTGAAGGATGCACTCACCTGGTTGCCGCTCTCTGAGAAGCTGATTTCAACCGGTTTTTTCACACCGTTCACTTCGAGCACTGCAGATCCCTTGCCGGCGGAAGCTTTCAGGTCGGTGAGGGTGATTTTCTGAATGGAAGGGTGTTTCAGGTATTTCCAAAAGTGTTCGTCACGCAGCCTGATGCCGGTCTTCAGGGAGTCGATGGATACGGTGAGCTTTTCAGAAACAAAATTGCCCCCATCTTTGATCACCGTGCCCTTGAGCCGTTCACTTTTTGCAGTGAAAGACCCTGCAGGACTCAATTTTACAAGTACTTTGATGGTGCCATCTGCATGGGCCACTCCAGTAACGAGCAAAGCAAGCAAAACCTGTAAGCGAATGAGTGGCATGAAACAGTTCCCCCCCTTTGTTTCGAGCTCCAAGACCTAAATGGTAACGGAATGCTTTCTTAAGTTTACCCAATAAAAAAACAAGCCGTAAAGGAAAATTCCCTTATAGCCAAACATGGGTTTGGAAAAGGAATGTCCATGCGCTTTGGGCCGGGTTCGAGACGGAATAAGATTGGGTATTCAGGAGATCCGCCCTGAGTTCCATTTTTTGGACTGGAAAGATCTGAATCCCTGGGTCCCATCTGAGGTTGCTTGATTCGCCAAAGAGGTTGGCCTTCCCGTACTCGAGATTGCCAAGAATGTAAAGTCCTCGGGTTGCCTTGATGGCTTGATACTCTACTGCCGGAATCGGTGGTCCGGGAGGAATGTTTCCTCTTCGATCGATTGAATATTCATTGTTCGTAAATTCCTTTTACATCTCAATCCCAGCGCAATCTGGTTCCGAGATTGTGTTTTGCTTTTCAGGGGATAATTTTTCTATTAAGTCCGGCCCCCGAATACCCAGTGCAGGTAGATCGAAGGAATGAACGGGTTGCGTGTGTAACTTGCTGTTGAGGTCGCCCCCGTGGAATCGGTTGCGGAGGAGTAGGCATTTGCAGGACTCATCATCGACAAAAAAACTCCAAAGGCGCCAAACAGGAGTTTAGGTTTCAACAAGTGCGCGGTCGTTCTCGCCCATTCCAAACCAAACCCAAAGGATTGAGGCAAAGGAGATGCATGCCAGGCTCGCGGTCCATGTGAAAGAAAAGTGATAAATGTTGAAAAGAACATTCAGGCTCAGGAATGTCAGGCAAACCCTGAAAATCTCTCCCATCTTTGCCCAAGGCTTTGATTCCAGAATGGCAGCCCAGAGTGTAACACCAAACCAAAGCAACATCGAAACCCAGACTTTTTCAGAAGTCTTGAGTGGAGATTTGTCATTGATCACAAATTGCAAAATTCCCATGAAAACTGCGAGATTTGCAAGCAGGTATCCGGTGGAGCCGGGGAGAGCCCTGGTTTGGTATTTGATTTGGTCCTTCGCACAGGTGTGCGGGCTCTTGTTTTCATACGGAGGTAGGTTGCGTGGACGCCATCCCGGCGGCATGAACCAAAGTTTGATCTTATCCACAAAGTGGGTGGCTTGCTTCATGTCGTTCCAAAGCACCATGAACCAATGGCAGTTCAGATAGGTTGGGTCCCAGGATTTTGGATGAATGGTGATCCCATAATAAACCTCTTCGACCTGGTGCTGGAACGTTCCGAACAGGCGGTCCCAGATGATGAAGGTTCCGCCGTAGTTTTTGTCCCAATACACTCGGTTTGCACCATGATGAACCTGGTGGTGATAGGGAGTGTTGAGCCAGGAATCAATCCAGCTTGGGAATTTTCCAACCACGCGGGTGTGGGGAACGAATTGATACACAAGGTTTGCCGCCACTACCGGGATGATCATTTCCGGAGAAAATCCCATCCAGGCAAGCGGCCAGTAAAAGAGGAAGGATGCGGCTCTTTGAGTGAAGCTGGTCCGCATCGCAACCGCATAATTGAGTTCTTCCGCCGAGTGATGGGTGGCGTGAGCGGCCCAGAGAATATTGATCCGGTGACCGGCCCGGTGGAACCAGTAAAACAGGAAGTCGCTCCCAAGGTAACAGAGAATGTAATTTGCAAGAGTTGGCTCAAACCGGGTCAACGCATACTTTTCATAGATGAGTCCGTACACATAAAACACGGCAACCGATACCGCGACGTTCACGCATTGAGCGATGATCATCGTTCCCATGCCCATCAAGCTGTCTTGAAAGGAGTAGTATCCATTTTTTTTCCGGATGCAGTAGATGAACTCGGAAAGGGTGAGGAGTAGAACGGCCGGGGCGACAATTGCGTATACGTTAATCATGATTCAATCCTACCCGTTGAGTCATGGGGAATCCAGCCAAAATTCCCTGAAAATCATGCTTATGGATCCTGAAAAAAAGGGCCGGTCGGGGTAGGAACCTCGCGAGCGTCAAAAAGGACCCCTGCGCTTTTTTGAATTCGAACAAGGCTTGCAGGCCAGGGAAACTTGCGGGTTGCGCTTCCCATCAGGTCGCGGGTTGCCAGTTCGGTCCAAAGGTGCATTTTTTCCGGATCCCAAAAGTCGACAGGGAATCCGCCGCGGGAGAGATCCTGATCCCAGCGGGATGGGGTCGCGGTGAGAATCTTCAGAATGTTCACACGGTTGCCGGTGAGCGGGCCACCCACCCATTTGCGTGGAACAATCCGGTAGGTTCGCCAGTTCTCCACAAACTCAGGGTGTTGAAGTCCCGCAAGCTCAAGAAAACTCATTCCGTAGGCGCTGCAACCGGCGCTTTGACGGAGGAGGGGGCGGGCGTTTAAGCCTGCATATATTTTATGGTAACCAAGCCGCTCATACTCACTCAGGTACTGAGTGAGTCGCTCGCAAGTGGAGCTTTTGATTTCAAAGCGGACGAAATTGCTCCGGCCAGTCTCGAACATGGCGGAGAGGTCTTTTTCGATGAAATCCTGGGAGTCAAACTTGCCGCGATAGTTCTTGAAAACCACTCCCATCCCGTATCCTTCGAGAAAGATCGCCCGCCGTTCTTCACTATTTCCGGTCGAGGTCACTCCCGAATAGGTCACGGGCGAATTGCCACACTGTAGCTCAACGAATAAATGTCCGATCGAGTGACGTGCTCCGCCCGGCACTTTTGCAACCTGGTTTCGAAGTGCCGAGAGTGTCAGGCTTCTGGGAGTGTTCCAGCGGGTTGGAGTGGGAGCTTTAATGAAATGCAGGGTGATTTGATCGGAAAAGCATGTAGCGGGCAGGAGAAAAAGAGTGAGGAAAAAGAAACGCATGAAAACAATGGTAAGGAGCTTTGAGGGGGCTGTGCAGATCATATTTATTTGACACGAATTCCACCCATCCCCGGCCAAGGAGATGCCAAGAATCGGGTGAAATTAAAAGTCAATTCTTTTCATTGGTCGCCTGAAGAAAATCATCAAGAATCGAGGCGCGTCATCCTGAAAACACGGCGCAGGGAAATTTTGGTTTTCCCGAAACTCCCTCTACCTATTGCCATTGGGTTGTGATGAACTAGGGAGCAGGAAGGAGTGGTAGTGCAGGAGCCCTTCTGGCAAATCCCCGCACTACCGGATCTCATCATGAGCAAGCAAGCGAAAACAGAGAAACTGACGGTGCCGGTTCTTCCTTTACGGGAAGTGATCGTGTTTCCGCATATGGTGGTTCCTCTCTTTGTAGGGCGTGAAAAATCCATTCATGCTCTCGAGGAGTGTGTAGAGAAAAAGAAGGAGCTTTTTCTTGTGGCCCAAAAAGCCGCGACCACGGTGAATCCAGGTGAAAAGGACATTTTCCAGATCGGAACGCTTGGCACGATTCTCCAGATCCTGAGACTTCCGGACAATACGGTAAAGGTTCTGATCGAAGGCAAGCGTCGCGCAAAGATGCTGAGATTCAGCGACGGCGAACACATGATCGAAGCCGATGTCGAAGTGGTTGTGGAAGCAAGCGAAAAGGGTGTTGAGAGCGAGGCACTCGTTCGTTCGCTGAAAGCCACCTTCGAGAACTATGTAAAGCTCAACAAGCGCATTCCGCCAGAGATGCTCATGAGCGTAAACGGAATCGAAGATCCATCCCGCTTGGGAGACGTGATCGTTGCGCACCTCAATCTTCGTTTTGAAGACAAGCAGATGGTGCTCGAGATCACAGATCCAACCAAGCGCCTTGAAAAGCTCCTTGAGCTCATGCAGGGTGAGATCGAAATCCTGCAAGTCGAGCGTCGCATTCGCACCCGGGTGAAGAAGCAAATGGAGAAGTCTCAAAAAGAGTACTATCTGAACGAGCAGATGCAGGCGATCCAGAAGGAGCTTGGCGAAAAAGACGAGTTCAAGGCCGAACTCATGGCGATCGAAAAGCAGATCAAGTCCAAGGCCATGAGCAAGGAAGCCAAAGAAAAGGCCACAAAAGAGCTGAAAAAGCTCAAGATGATGTCGCCCATGTCAGCGGAAGCCACGGTTGTGCGCAACTACATCGACTGGTTGATTTCCCTTCCTTGGGGCGAGTTTACCGAAGACAGCCATGATCTGAAGGTTGCCGAAGACATTCTGAACGACGACCACTACGGTCTTGAAGACGTGAAAGAGCGCTTGCTCGAATACCTTGCAGTGCGCACTCTTACCGAGAACTCCAAAGGCCAGATCCTTTGCTTCCTTGGGCCTCCGGGTGTGGGTAAAACCTCGCTTGCCCGCTCCATCGCAAAAGCGTTGAACAAGAAGATTGTTCGGGCTTCGATGGGTGGGGTTCGGGATGAAGCCGAAATCCGCGGACATCGCCGCACCTATGTGGGCGCGCTTCCCGGAAAGATCATTCAGTCTCTAAAGAAAGCAGGATCCTCGAACCCGGTATTCCTGCTCGATGAAGTGGACAAGATGAGCATGGATTTCAGGGGCGATCCATCATCCGCCCTTCTCGAAGTACTGGATCCGGAGCAGAACATGAACTTCGGAGATCACTACCTCGAAGTGGATTACGATCTCTCAAAGGTGATGTTCGTGCTGACTGCGAACTCGATCAGCGGGATCCCTCGTCCGCTTCTTGACCGGATGGAAGTGATCACGATCTCCGGCTACACCGAGATCGAAAAATACAACATCGCGAAGAAATACCTGCTCACCAAGCAAATGGAGCAGCATGGTCTGAAGCCCGAAGACATTTCGGTGGATGACGATGCCCTTCGCAATGTGATCAGGCTCTACACCCGTGAAGCGGGTGTGCGGAACCTTGAGCGCTTGATGGCGACTTTGTGCCGGAAGGTGGCGAAGAAGCTTGTGGATCAGCGTCTTGAGGCGGTGAAGAGCAAGAAATCCGACAAGATCGGCGTGATCCGCGTGAAGAGCGAGGACCTTGAGGAAATGCTCGGGCCACCACGCTATCTTGCAAACAAGCTCGAGGAGAACAACGAGGTTGGTCTCACAAACGGGCTTGCGTACACCGAGATGGGCGGCGAGATGCTTCAAATCGAAGTATCCGTGGTTCCAGGCAAGGGTGCCGTTAAGATCACAGGAAAGCTTGGAGATGTGATGCAGGAGTCTGCGACTACCGCCATGAGTTACGTGCGTTCGCGCGCGGAAGCGCTCGGTCTTAGCCCTGATTTCTATCAGAACATCGACATCCACCTGCACGTTCCGGAAGGAGCGGTGCCGAAGGATGGACCTTCTGCCGGGATCACGATGACGACTGCGATCACAAGTGCGCTGACCAAGATCCCTGTGAAGCGGGATGTGGCGATGACCGGAGAGGTCACTCTTCGCGGCCGCGTGCTTCCGATCGGGGGCTTGAAGGAAAAACTTCTTGCCGCCAAGATCGCGGGCATCAAGACCGTGCTGATTCCTAAAGATAACGTTGCGGATCTGAAAAAGATCCCGATCGACATCAAAGAAGGAATCAAGATCATCCCGGTCGATCATGTGGACCAGGTGCTTCGTTGTGCGCTTTCGCTTGAGAAGCCAGAAGAGTTTCTGGCCAAGGCGGGTGGGGTAGGCGATATCCCGGCTGCGATCCTCGAGAAGGCGACTGCAAAGACCAAAAGCACTTCGGCTGTGAAGCACTGATCCTAGGGCCGTCAATTTAAATTGATTTCAATGATAAAACCCCCTGAGGAAGTTCCTTCGGGGGTTTTTGTTTTGAGTTGGATCATATAGAAGAGTGATTTGGTTTTAAAGATTGACTGTTTTAATCAAAAAAGATAAACCTTCCCTCTCATGAAGAAAACAGCCCTTTCGTTCATGAGTTTGTCTGCTCTTTTTATCCTCCCCCTAAACGCCTTTTCCGAGCCCCAAGATGAATACAATGGCCTGATTGCACAGGACGATCGCGTTGCGGATGTGGAAACCATTTGCCGCGGACTGAAAAAGATTTACGCCGGCTGGAAGCTAAAGCAGCAAATCACGCAAGGGGAGGGCTATCTTCTAAATCCGAGTGGCTCAAAAAAGGATCTCTCGGTTGCAAACGGTGAATCGATTTGTCCGTATTTCATTCAGCAGGAACATGAAATTCCGGATCCGAATTTCAGTGGATGTACGAACAAAGAGGAGAAACTTGAAATCGCAAGAAGCAACCTCGCGTTTTCGGATCGGCTATTGAGGCTTGCGGCGGCGTTTAAGGATAGCCACCTGTCGATTCAAAGAAGAATTTGGCGAACTCGCATTGACTATGGTGTGCAGATCAAGAGGATCAGGGGTGATTATTTTATTTCAACGATAAACCCCGCTCAGGGCCGAACCTGGGCTGCGATGGGACTGGGTGATCAGGCTCCAAAAATTGGTGATCGCGTGGTCAAGTGGGGAGATCAGTCTGTTGAAGAGGCAGTTCGTGAATTGATGCCTTATGTTTCTGCATCAACCGAGCGAGCCCGTCGCGAAGATGCGACTGTTTTTTTGGGTACAAGAAATTTTCATTATCCAGAAAGCCCGGATTTGAAAATCACCTATTGCAAAGAGAATGATTGCAATCTCACTACAACTACACGTGTTTTCTACAATGGTGGGGGCGTGGGGCCTGAAAAAACGAGCAGCATTGATGATTTGACATTCCTTACTTTCATCGGTGCAGTGAATGAGAAAGAATATTCATATGAAACCAGCGATGAGCTTGGCACGCATAAAGTCATAAAAAAGAGCGGAAAAAGCTTCAGCCGACAAAACTTGGATGGGAATCTGAAGGATGCGATCTATTACAGGAACTCCAATGACGATTTGATTGCCATCACGGCAAGGTTGAAGTCAGATCCAGGCATCGCTTACCTGAAGATATTTGGATTTGATGATGATTCGAAGGAATGGTCCGTCAAATCAAAAACCGGGTCGGAAAAGGTCGATGATCCGGAACTGGAGAATCATTTGAAAAAGTTTCTTTTGGACCAAGGGTCGAATCCAAGAATCATCCTGGATCTCCGTCACAATGGAGGGGGGAATCCATCAAATGTACATAAATTGGTTTCCCTATTCGTAAAGCAGGGAGAAGTTGCCCGAGTTTCAAATACTTTCCTTCCGGTCGCCTACAACATCATGAATCAGGTTCAGGGTTTGAGTGAAAAGGAGCTCGGCTTTGACCTTTCCAAGCAGTTTGACCTTGAAAAAGTCGAGGAGTGGAGAAAACAGTTTGAACTTGAGAAAAGCAATGGGATTTTTATCTCACCACCACTTCCTGAAAAGTCGATTGAATCGGCGGGAGTTTTCAATGGGCTCTCTTCAGTGGCAAATTTGCTGGTATGGACCGGTTCGGAGTGTGTCAGCGCCTGCGAGAGAGCGGTAATGACTCTTGCCGACAATGGTATCGGTAAAATCATGGGCACTCCAACTTCGGGAACGGGGATGGGCATGATTGGCGATTCATTGGATCATGCAATCACCACGGAAACCAAAACCCATAATGTTTCAGGGGTTCCAAATCGATACTTTGGCAGGCCGAAGTTTAAAAAAGACTGCGAAAATTTAAGTCTTGAAACTGGTGCGACCGCATCCGAGATCTTGGACTGCAGAATCCGTTCAATTTCAGAGAATCAACCCATCGCCCCTCACCACCGTTATGAGGAGAGCCTCGATGATCTGCTTTACAATGGAAAGGGATGGATTGAGGAGAGTCTTAAGGTGTTTTCTGAGGACGCGAAGATCGCGACAGCGCCTCCTACCAAAAAGCGTAAGCGCTAAGGCTTCCGGTACGAAGTGTCGGATCCAAAAAAGGGGATACGAATGACCTTGATAGCAGTCAGTAAAATGGCGGGAAAGAGGGTTTTTCATTTAAGTTCTTTGGCATGAGGGCGATGAGTTATGGGAAGATGGGGGAACCATATTGAACTTCTTTAAATCATTCAAAGTGAGGAGCGATCTTTGAATTTTCGAATGATTCTTCTCGGTAGCGTGATTTGCATTCGGGTTTTAGGACAGACCTCGAGTGAGCAGAAGTTATTGATGTGGGTTCCGCTCTCGGGTGTGATGTTTGGAGCGGGCAGCGAGGGCTTTTCTGAGAATCACAAAAATGAAGCGAGTTCGAATCAGGTTACAACACAGGGATTAAAGATACCTCCGGCATCACAATCCTTAAAATCCGGTGGACTGAATTTCAATCAGGCCGTGGGTTATCAGTGGGGATCACGAACTTTGGAAAGAGTGCCTGGGGGCTTTTTGGGGCGAGATATGCTCACCTTGAGAGAGGGCAGGGTAGGACTCGGAGTTGGCTTATCCGAACTTCAGAATCTTGAGGTGCAATACCGGGATGAGAGTCCGAATCTATCCTTTTCAAATGGCATGAACGAGCCTGTGGTAAACCAAATGAATCAAAGTATTTGTGCGAAAGCAGGGCCCTATGTTCAAGGAGCCGCGGAAGCATATGGCATGATCGATTTCATGCCGGTGCTTTTAAACCTAAACCAAGGAAATCTAAAACCTGGATGCGAGGTGGGACCAATTCTGCATTTTGGAGTCGAAAGTGGTCTCAACGTTTCTTCGAGTCCGGAGTTTGAAATAAAGGAGGAAGCGTTTGAACACAAAAGTATCAATGCCAACTCCGGCGAGATCTACGCCGATCCAAGTAATTTTTGGATGCGGGATCCGAGCAGAATCCTCTCGGACACCCAAGCAAGCCAGCCCGGACCTGCGCTGTCCTTGAATGCAAGGTACGGAGGGGGATTCTTTGTTAAAATGAATCAGGATTCAGAAAAAGTAAAATTACTCAATCTGAAGGCGGGGGGCCAAACTGCAGCATTTATCTCTTCTCGCTCGATGAGTCCTGCTAACGCAAAAGTCGGGAAGTTTTTCACC
>JAGWXK010000138.1 GCA_018969905.1 Bdellovibrionales bacterium | reverse complement strand
GGGGGCGGTTGCGATCGGTACAGCCATGGTGATCATCATGGTTTTCTTTACCGGGTTCTTTCAGGATGGAAGCGGCATTCTTAAGTTCTTCACCGCCTTTTTGAAATGGTTTCAGACCGGCACCAAAGGAAACGGGCATGAGAAGCCCTTTTTCTACTGGGTCGAACTTTTCGTCCGATTTGAATGGCCCGCGCTCATTGGCCTTATGGCGAGCCCGGTACTGCCGTTCTTAAGGTCCGGGTTTGTGCGAATCAATGCGTGGTGCGGGGTATTCTTGATGCTGGTCTATTCACTTGTTGCCTACAAGACCCCTTGGTGCGTGCTCAGCTTCATCGTTTTCCTTTTGATCAGTTTCGGGATTGCCATGGACGAGGTTCTTTTGCGTCTTGAGCTCGGGAAGAGGGGATCAGGCATCCTTGCCAGAAACTCGCTTGCAGCTCTGCTGGTCATGGGGGGCGGGTATCTTGGCTACCGGGCCCTTGATGTGGCTTACCTGAATCCCGATCAAGATGAGCACCCTTATATCTACGGACAGACCTATCATGATTTTATCGTGCCGGTGAATCGCTTGCTTGAGCAGTTACGGGCAAAGCCCGAAGGAATGGAGAATGTCAGGATCCAGGTGCTGAGCACATTCACCTGGCCTCTTCCGTATTTGCTCGGAGAGGTCAAACAAATCGGCTATTACGGGGAGAGCAATGCCCCGTCGGAGCTGGATGCGGATTATCTCCTCATTGATGAGAATCTTCTGTCCAAGTACGAAAACAGGATCAAGGGCAGTTACAACCGTGAAACGGTCCGGACACGCCAGTGGGCTCCGAAAATGGTCTTTTTGACCAAGGTCGCTCAATACTGAGTCGCGGCTTTCACGATCGCATCAAGCAAGGTCCAATCATCCTTGAAGTTTTTTGTGTCGCGACCCAGTCCTTCCGGATCAAAAGCCTGCCGCCAGATGAAATCCGGGAAGCTTGAGTCCTCGGCCCATTCTCCGCCTAAAATGCGATCGTAGGAATTCAATTCAAGGACATAACGATAGGTCAGGGTTCCGTAATGCTGATTGCCTGGGCCGAGAGGCTCGTAGCGTGGAGCCACGTTACGGTCATTTTCCTGCCCAGGTTCGTGGGTGGAGTAGAGTTCATTCACATATCTGATTTTGGTCTCCACGCTGACTTCCCGGACGGTTCCCGGAGTCTTCTCTTTGGAAAGATCTCGGGTTTTCACCCCTAAGACTTTTGATTCAAATCCCACCACGGGATGGTTCCAAACCTGGGTTCCCGGATCGCGGTCCATGGCGAATGGGCGCTTTCGGATTCCGATTTCATTGGTGAGCGCGATGTGGAAGGCTCCTGCATTGATGTCAGTACAGGCCCCCGTTGCGTTGAAGATGATCCGGTCTTTCGCTCGACAGTCGCGCCCGATGTAGCCGTTGTACGGATTCTTCGATTCCTCGACCGTGCGATCCATATAGGAATAGTAGTAGGCCAGAAGTCCTTTGATGTCGCTTGAGCCAAAGGGCATCCGGATTCCGTTCACCGGTGAAGTGAAAACAATGTTCTTCGGCTCGTCATAGTGGATCGAGGCCTGGGTCCAGCCGTTGCAGAGCCCCCGCCACCAGTCACGATCGCTCGGGTTCTTTTTTCGAAAGAATTTCGCAGTCGGGAAGTCCAGCTTGCCGCGAACGATGTCGAACTTTTCTGCCGGAGAAAGCAGATTCAATTGCCCCGCTGCCATTCGATACACGGTATCGGGTTTTGGAAGGTCGTAGTCCTTGAATTTGAATGCCAAAGCCGGCACCTGCCAGCGGTCCGCGATGTAGCCGCGGGTTGCGGGCCAATAGGAGTCAGACCAGCCCTTTCGGGATGAATCGAGGTTTCCGGAAAGTGGCAGTGTATTGAAGGTGTAGACATAATCGGGCTCAAGATTCTTCGGGTCATTCGCTTCGTTCCAATTCCGGTCGGCGAGTGTCGTCTGTGGAAGAAGTGCTGAGGCCAGAAGGGTCGGGAGAATCACCTTGGATGCAAAATTATTTTTGAGAGTCCTGATTTTCATGGCTGGAAACCTAAGAGCTTTTCAGGTATTTGTCAATTAACCTTGTTTATAAAAAAAGGAAGCCAAAGTGACTGCATTTACTGAGTATTTTTCAAAGCTCTATGGCCCCCGTTGGGAGGGGTTGTATCGGTCCCTGAGGGGCGAGGCCCCCAAAATGGAGCGGGATTGTTTCGAGGGCTTTGCCCGCTACACCCTGGACCCGGCCTCGGTACGCGCGGCGCTGGCTCTCAAAGTCCAAGCCTACGATCGGGTTTTGGATTTGTGTGCGGCTCCTGGCGGGAAGACGCTGGTGTTGCTCGAGGGCCTGCAGGGATGCGGAAGTCTTGTGGCAAACGAGCTTTCGTCCGATCGGAGGCGCCGACTAAAAGAGGTGATCGCAAGCCATGTGCCAGAGAATCTGCAATCGCTGGTCACGGTGACCGGATTTGATGGAAATCAATTCGGGCTCAAGAAAAAAGCAAGCTTTGATCGCGTGCTGCTCGATGCGCCCTGCTCAAGCGAGCGCCATCTGATGGAAGAGGATGAAACGGTGCCTGAGTGGAAAGAGTCTCGCACCAGGCAGCTGGCCATGCGGCAGTACTCGCTTCTTTGCTCGGCCGCTCTCTCCCTGAAGAAGGGTGGAACACTTGTGTATTCCACCTGTTCGATCTCCCCCCTTGAAAACGACGGAGTGATCGAGCGGCTCCTCAAAAAAAAGGGCGATCAGGTGGAGCTTGATCCTGACACTTCAGACCTTTCGGATCTCGAGGCCACGCGCTATGGCTTTCAGATTTTTCCGGATCGGGCAAAGGGGTCCGGGCCGATTTACATTGCGAGGCTTAGGGTGAAGGATTAGTTAACTGCCCCCGAAGATTGGGTATGCCTTGATCAAGGTCCGGTTGTGAAAATTCACATAGAGATCAATGTGATCCCTGAGACGCTCGATTTTTTTGCTCGTGCACCAGGTCTTTCGAAAGAGCCGGTTGATATTCGCCCGAAGCATGGCGCAGGTATGATTGAGCGCGAACATCGGATCATACCCCTTGCTTCTAAGTTCACCCTGGCCGGTGATCGCACCACGACCGCCCGGGATCCTGATGTGTTTCGCATTTGGAAAATGCTGTTTCACGTGATTTGGATAGTGGGGGTTTTCGTCTGATGTGATTTCGACCTGGTCCTGCATGAAGGGACGAAGTTTTTTGAACATCTTGTTCCATCCCCGTGCACGCAGATCTTTTCGCAGCCCGTATTTTTCACGTGCGATTTTTGCAAGTCTTCCTTTGGCCGGCATCTGGTTCACCTGAAAATCAAGGATGAATCTGGAACCCGGCAATACGGCAAGGCAAACACTTACGGGTTTGCACTTGGTGTGAATGCTGGACTCGAGGTCGTCGAATTGAAATTTCGATACGAAACCTTTTGGAATTTCTTCCAGGCTTGCTGAGTTCGCGATCCGTGCTTCCCGGGCCAAGAACATGAATCTTCGGTGAATCGTTTTCGGATTCACATTTAGAATGAGGGCTGCCCTGTTTTGCGAGACCCCGGAGTTCAAAAGCACATAGAGTGGTGCATTGATTCGGCGGACTTTTTGATGATAGCGGGGACTGAATGTGCTTTGAGAGAACTGTTCCCCACAGGTTCGACACAGGAACCGCTGGATGAGCCTGCTGTCGGATTTCCGACGGAAGTACCCTTTCCGGACGATGCAATGTGAGAGGGATGTGTGATTTGCACGTGTTTTCAAGCTTTTGCCCGGGCAGTTGAGAATCATGCCGAGGATTATTCACAAAACATGCCGATTCAGGCTTACCTCTGAACAATGGCAAAAAAGCGTACCCAATCTTCGGGGGCAGTTTGAGGGAGTCAGGGGCAGGAGCTCAACACAACCCGGCTGGAAATGATGAGCCTCATTTCCTTTGGGCTCGAGGAAATGGAGCCGGATTCAATGATGTGAATCGCCCTGTTTCCGTTTCGACAGGTGTCTGCCAGGTTTCCGCTCAGTTGGTTGGAATTGACCTTCAAAGACATGACGTTCTCTGTGCCGACAGACACATTGAGAATCGACGCGGCTCTTTGAATCGAGTGTTCAGACAAAAGTACGGAAGGTGCGGATGCGTTTGTCTCAGCACATGAGTCCATGATCGGGGTTACGGTTCCGCCGGCGTTCATGACGCTAAAGTCTGCGAGTGGATTTGCCACTTGTGCCAGCGGGAAGCGGTACTCGAGCCGGTACTCGCATCGGGTGAAGTTTGAGAGGGCTTGTTGGATCGGAACGGCAATTTTCGCGCAGCCCTGCAACATTACGGTGATCAGAAGAGCAGAAAAAAATTGAACGTTTTTCATCTGTCATTCCCCCCTGACCGATACGGTTTTCTCGGTGATGGCCCCGGAAACACCGGTGACCCGGACTTTGATTGTATAGGTTTTGCCCCGCGTGAGAATGCTGATTGAACAGGTGCCGGTCACGGGAGTCGTGGAGCAGATCTGGGTTTGATCCAAATAGTATTCAACCTTTGAGATTTGGCTCGAGTTTCCAACAACAAGGGCGATGGGCTGAATGCTCAAGCTTGGAATGATGCCGCGTCGAAGTTGATCCGAGAATTCAAACAGACTTGCCACGGGACTTGCCACGGGACTTGCTACGGGACTTGCCACGGGACTTGCCACGGGACTTGCCACGGGACTTGCCACGGGACTTGCCACGGGACTTGCCACGGGACTTGCCACGGGACTTGCCACGGGA
>JAGWXK010000137.1 GCA_018969905.1 Bdellovibrionales bacterium | reverse complement strand
CACCTGTACTGTGAATGTGCGCTTGACCATTGGAAGCGAGGGAGCGAAGTCTGCGTCGCTTCAAGTTCCGTACTCATACGCAGGGATCCAGCGAACGCCGGTGAATTTTGCCCTTTCTGCAAATGTCATTGCAGATTCAGTCGTCTTCAATCCTGTTCTACCGCTTCCACCCACTCAGTTGGTATGGAGTTACAACGGTAGCACGTGTAATTATGCAGAGTCTCTCCGGGCTGAATTTTTTAAGAGTATCACACTCTCGTCGAGTGTTTCCACTAAGGCGACCATTACGTTTTCTGGAACTCCTTCGGGGATTGCTTTTTTTGGTAAGAAAAATCCATGTACACAATCGGGGACTCTAACCTGTTGGGAATCAGAGTACTTCTCTGGGCCCTATGGAGGGATGGGGCTAGGGTATGAGTTTGGTTTCGACAGTGCTACTCCACTTACCGTTTACTTTAAGAACACCTCAGGACTCCCAAGAAATCCAGTTAACCCTTATGTGGCTACCGCACTGATTTCCTATCGGCCTGCAGATGGCCCAGTGGGAAGCAATGTGCCCAAAAAAGTACGAACCGTTATTCTTGCGACGTGGTGTTATTGAAAAAGGCTAACGCGCCGCGCTTTTCGGGAAATTGCTTTCAGATCGCGTAAAACGCGCCTCGCCAGATTCCTGCGTCATTTGTTGATTTGGAATTGCGCTTTGGGTGTGCGTCAGGCTAGACCCAAAAGCCATGAAAACGAAATTCGTTGTATTCCTGACCATTGGAGTTGCACTGAATTCTTTCGCGGGAGATCCAAGACCGATGGTCTCTGATCTTTCTCCATGTGATCTTCTGTATTCGAAACGTGGCGCAAAAAGTTTGCTTGAGTCAGTTGCGTGTTACCGTGGCCTTGCACAAACCGCAGCAGCCGACGAACTCCGGCTTCAGCTCTTTGAGCGTGCCATGATTGCCCTCTCTGCCGTGGTCAATGATGAACCCAAAACAGAGGCAGAAGGAGAGGCCATTGCAAAGGCGCTCCAGATGATCGGGGAAATGTCAAAACGGTCTCCAAACTCGGCGGATTATTTTTATTGGCGAGCGGTGTTTACGAGCTTCGATGCGATTCGAAAGGATCGAGGCGCTGTTCTTCCCCGCCATATGTTTGCTGTGATTCGATCCCTACAAGATGATCTGAGACGGGCCATTGATCTGAATCCGAGAATCCATGTGTACGGGCCGCATCGAGTGCTTGGAATCATGCACACGCGCATGCCGGGAATTGTGGGTGGAGATAAGGTCCTTGCTGAAAAAATGCTTCGAGAGGCGTATGTGCGGGCCCCAGAGATCAGTTTGAATCACGTCGGGTATGCGCGAATTCTTCAGATCAACGGGAAGGATTCCGAGGCCAAGGAGGTCTTAACGCAATTTTTGGCAAAAACGGATGCGGAGCTTGACCCGTATCCGTCTGAGCCACTTCGAAATGTGATGCCAGAGCTCTTTAAGGATCGCGCCGAGGCAAAAAGCTTGCTCGAAGAAATCGATGGAGAATAGTTTCCTGTGAGGGGAAATGCGGTACGCAAGGGATGGATGGCACTCGGGGGAGTGCTTCTCGCGGTAAACGCGAATGCACAGGTGCTGTCCACCTTTGTCCGTGAACAAGTTGGAACCCTGCCCAAGGGGCGTTTCATGGTGTCCTACTTGTCTCTGAATGCATCGATTGACTCGATGTACGGACGTGACGGAAACTCAAGAAGCCTTTCTGGCAACCTGAATCAAACCATTACCTTTCAAAAAATCACCGAGGAAGACCCGGTTCGTGGGAACCAGCTTGCAGGATTGTTTTTGGCGAACGGAGTAAATCTCGGGGAACAGGCAGGAACGCTTGCCGGGTCGATCCGCGGCACGGTGAATGGCAAGGTTCCGGTGATTGGCTATGGAATCCAAGATGATCTTGGGCTTTATGTATCGCTCCCGGTTCTTACTTTCAACATCAATGCCGATTACCGGTTCACATCGAGCGCCACGACAAATGGGCTTCTTTCGCAGCTTTCCGCAAATGATCAATCATCAGTTGCAAGCGAGATGTCAGCGGCCCTGAACTCGAGTCTTGAACGCAAGCTTTTCACAGCGGGTCTTGGGTGGGATCCTCGCTTGAACCGGAGTTACTTCGGGGATGCCCAGATCATGCTGCTCAAGGTGATTCCTGCGAAGCCCGGAAAAACCTTCAAGCAACTCCTGCAGCCGATGGTGGTTCTCCCAACGGCAAGTGATCGGGACATCCGCGATTTGTACGGTTTGAAGGCCGGGGATGGACGTTTTGGAACGGGGCTCAGATATGCATTCGAGGAAACCCTTCCGTACCGGTTTCAACTCAATTTCGGAGTCGGTGCGACCTATCTGTTTTCTTCCAGTCAGGCAAGGAGGCTGCCGAGGACCACTGGGGATGAACTGAGTGAGCTCCTTGATCCGGCCGCACAGGTTTCGGGTGGCTCCAAGTTCCAAAGTCAGATTCAAATTCGTTACCCGTTTCCGCGCTGGGTGGGATTGAATCTTGGAGTCACCTGGCAGAAACAGTTTCAGGAATCACTCAACGGGGCTTTGTATGCGCCGGAAGTCTACTCGGTTGCTTCTTCCCGAACCTCGTATGATCTGCTGTCTAGTTACGCATCCCTCGATTTGAATTCGATCCAGAGCTTTCTTGAGGGGAATTTTTTGCTTCCCGCCGTGGCCGAGGTCGGAATCGGGCTTCCGATGACGGGACGAAATGCGATTTCAGAGCCTGTTTTGCAATTTCAGGGAACCATGTTCTTTTAAGGGGGAAATCCATGAGTTTTGGAAAATTCAAAATCGAGATCCCTGCACTTGCCGGAATTTTCCTTGCGAGTGTTGTGGGGTGTCTTCCTCCGAATTCCGAGCCAAAGAGGCTCGGCCTTGCGCTTGCATCGGATGTCTCCATCGTGGAGGGGCTCATCGGGGCCAGGGTAAAGGAGTTGTTTGTGGTGATCTTTCCAAAAGACTATTCGGTGCCCGAGTGGCAGAGGATTTTTGAGGAGACCAATGTCCTGAGCCGCAACAAACAGAAACTTCGGGCGATCGAGGGTTTGGACACGCCTGAAATTCAAGAGGAACGAGCGGTGTTGATCGGAAAGAACGCCGAGATCCTGAGCGAGCTTGGCGCGAAGAGTCTTTTCATGATGAACTGGAGCATTCAGGATGAGAACTGCAGGATCTCAAAGTCCCTGAAAATTTTGTGCAGACCCTTCAATCCGGAAAATCCCATGAATGGCGGACTTCCCACAAATCGCGGTCCCTTGCAATTCATCATCCCTGACCCCGTCCAATCCGAAATCAAGACGCCCTATTTGTCCGTAACGCTGGAACAGCTTGATGAGTCGAAGGGTCCTTATTTTGGCTTGAATCTTAGGTTGAAGCCCGAATCCTCGGGCGATGGGTTTTCCTGGTACAAGGGGGATGTCACGATTTCCGGGGGAAGCCGGTTTCGCTCGCAGGCGGATGGAAGCGAGGTTGCGAGTTTTTTTCCTTATGGGTACTCGGAGCTTACTTTGCAGACCTCGAATTGACAAAAACATGGGTGATCATGCTTTCCGCAGCAGGACCTCCGAAGAATCCCTGGGTGTATGCCGCGCGCACTTCGTCTTCGATGAATTGATCTGGGATGGGCCCCCCTGATTCTCGCGCCTCGAGGTGCCTTGGTTGCCAGAAATACATCGGCACTTTCATGAAGTAACAGTGGTGTTCATACTGATGGTTTGAGTAGTCAGAGTATTTTTCCACGGTCGGACACGGAGTCCTGGCTGCGATGAAGCGATCGGACCATCCTTTTGGGTCCACGGGACCATCCATAAAGGTGTAATCAAGAATCGATTCGTGGATCAAAGACTGGTCATTCACATAGGCAAAAGGCGAAACATGAAACCACCAGCGATAGTGGTATTCGCGAATGTATTTTGCCGTAAAAAACATGAAAACCTTCATGAGCCGGATCTTGCGAAACTTGAGGGTTTCATAGGTCCACACATGTGCACGGTTGAAGCACTGCGAGCGTCTTCGGTAATTCGGATTCATCGACCAAAACACCTCTTTGGCCTCCGCAGGGGTGAGGATGGAGGGAGGCTCGAGATCCGGGGAGGCGGATGGGGGATCGTGCAAGATTTCTGTTTCCTGGACGGGGGAGGGGGGGTGTGCTTTTGTCTCGATCACCCGGTCCTTCGAGTCAAGACGTACCTCCATCTGGAATCGGGAATTGAGTTTTTTTTTGATTTCCGCGTAGATTGCCGAGGACGGTGCCAATCGTCCGACTTGGCCGTTTTGAAGAAACAAAAGAACCTCTTTTGGGTCCTCGTCCAAAGAGAGCACGGGCTGAAAATCCAGTGCGTCCCGGAGGAGTGGGAGGGCATTTGCGGAGTCTTGGGCCGGTAGGGGTGCAAATAAGATGGAGAGGGCAAGAAAAACCATACCAAGGAAGAAGCAAGACTCGTGCGCGATTGAGGAATTCCAACTGGCCTCGTTCACTGTTGCTGGCGATAGACACAAACACCGCCTCCCATTCAAGAACACGGACTTATTCTTCGAACCTCCAGTCTTTTCGCTGCAGCCCGTTTTGGAACCACAAAATATGCCATAACGGCTTGTTTTTGTTGGAATCAAGCCACTTCAACACTCACCCCGACAACAGGGAACGAGGCCAGTTGGAAAAATCCCGATTTGTCTGGTAGACCGACCCTATGAAACTCCAGGAACTTTCAGAAGAACAGGTTCGTACCCTTACACTTGAGCAAAAAGATC
>JAGWXK010000025.1 GCA_018969905.1 Bdellovibrionales bacterium | reverse complement strand
CCCGCCTCCAATTGAAACTCGCGCGCTTCAGCCCAGGGATTCGAGACTCCTAGTAACCCGATGCAGATCAGAGTGAATTTTATTTTTTGCTCTATGAAAAACATCGCATGTCCTTAGAGGTTGGTTTGAAAGAACTGGATGTCAGATCCACCTGATGCCTCGGAGAGGGAGGCGGGACAGCTATTCATCGGACGCGCACCAATATTCGCAGGATCCGGGCGGGCTGGATCAAAGGGATGTACCGGTACCGCGTGGTACGCAAACCCCCACCACTGCATCGGATAGGCTCCAGGGATGACCATTCGATTGCCGCATGCATCCACGGTAGTCGCATCATAGTGCGTGATGTAGCGGGTTCTCTGGGTGTAGATTTGAACTGCATCGCCAGGGGAAAGCTGGTACCCCGTGCTCACTTCCACTGTTTCGGATGTTTGTCTTGAAACCATCGAAAAGTAGTTCCGATTGAAGGAAAACAGGTTTCCAAGCGTTGCCCCGTACGCTGGGACGAGGGAGAGCGGAGAGATGAAGAAGCCCCACGAGAGACCACTCGAAGATCCGAACAAGCGATCAATTCCCTGTTTGATGGTGAGGTTGCTGATATTGGTACTGCCGTTCGTAAGAACCCCGATCATCGATTCCACGGCCGGATATCGTTCAAAACAATTTTTATCCTGAACTTTCGGATCGGCGCTCGGAGCAAGAATGACATTTCTGGAAACTGTGAAGAGTACCTCCGCATGAGCGGTCTCCCCCGTCTCGCGGTCTCTTGCGATCAACAAGACGCCCTGTTGAACATAAGGCACATCGTCCCGTAGCTCCGGAATCCAGACTCCAAAACTTCGACCGGGCCTCACCTTTTCTTCGAACTGCGCTTCCACTCCGTAGTCGCGATACCCCGAATTGAAACGCCAGTGAAGGGAATAGGAATAATTCCCGCTTCCTCCAGACGCAGACGGTGTCAGCCAAACGGTATTGTTGGCAAGCGTGCCTTTGAAGGACTGACACTCCTGATACCCAACGCGGCCCGGGTCCAAGGCATTGGATTTTGAGAGTGTAACTCCATCCACCTTGAGATCGGCTTTCATTTCAGCAAACGCCAGACCTGAAATGCTCTGAACAAAAAAGAGAATGGGCAGAAACGCGGATCGAACGGACGACATGATGAACTCCTTTTATTGGGCTATTGGATGAAATTGAAACTCAGTGAATGCTGGGAACTTTCGAATCAGGGGAATGGAACCCACCGGACAGGAAGCCCCGGGCGGATACAGGACGTTCAGAAATGAGGCGATCCGATCGGGTTCACCAGATGCGCTTTTTGGGATTGTGAAAAAATCCATTACCGGTTTTCCCACATCCAGAATTCCGTGATCGGAAGGCACAAAGGCTCCGCAGACTCCTTTGGCTTCAGGATCCCAACGAAAACGGGTGGCACGATAGCGCGTGAAATGCACCCGTTCTGCGAAAACTCCTCCCTGGTTGCTGACGAGTTCCCATTCTCTTTCCATCTCAAAACTCGCATTGAAGTACCGATCAATCCCCATCCCGCCGTAGAAAACTGGCAAATACTGGCGGCCAGCTCCTGATTCAGCAGTCTGTGTGAATTTCCGTTTCACCTCTATCGGTGAGGACCCGTCATTGAAATAATAACCGGATCGAATGGAGGCCTCGGTAAAATACCTGCAGAGGGGAAAATCCTCCTTTACGAAAAATTCAAAGCCAGGGGAAGCAACCAGTACGTTCGCAGCAGCTTGCTGAAAAACGCTCTCCCCCCGTGCCTCCACCTTGAGCTCAAGCATTCGACTGTCAGGGGTGCGCTCCAGCATGGCCTTGAGTGTTTTCCAATTTGGAGTCACAAAATCGTGGACTCTCGAATCTCCCTCATCCCCTCCCTGGAGGACAAAACTAAAATTCACCTCATCCGCAGGAGGGGCCCCGGAAATCCGCCAATGGAAACTGAGAAAAATATCCTGATCCTTTGGAAAACCAGTCGCCTTGAGTCTCAGGGAGGTCCCGTTCGGATTTGTAAAGAGAACAGGTTGTCCTGTACAAGAATCCACGAATCTTGCATCCAAGCTTGGATAGCCATGAGCCAGGGCCGAATGAGTGAACCATAAAAGCGAGAGGATGCTCATGATCTTCATGCAGCCCCCAAGTCAGGAAATCGATGATCCGTTTTGTCCCAGACAATCTCGCGGCGGAGTTGATTTCGAGGCGCTGAAAAATATTGAAAGATCGCCTTGAAGCCCGCGAGCGTGTTGATGAGGTTTGACAGCAAAACTCTTGGTAAGCTCATCAGGCCGTGTTTCCAACCATAGAGATTCGTACAAAATCTCGCCCGCTGGAAAAGTCTTATCAGGAAGAGCGCAAGATTGACTCTCAAGAGAAGCGACGAGCTGCCAAGGGAGTTGGGATTTAGAAGGCCAAGGGGCAACAGCCCCCACGCCAACGCAAGAGTTGGATTTGACCAAAGCGACTTTCGATCCCGAAAAAGCGCGTACCAGAGTGGCAGATTTTTGAAGGAAAACCTGCCTTTTGAAAGAGTGCCAAACGCCTTCCAGCGGGCCGTGGTCTGAAGAGCAATTCCCGTGGTCCACCGTGTCTTTTGGCGAACCGACCTTTTGAATTCGTGGGGGAAATACTCCCGGGTGGCTACCACCTCTCCTTTTTCATCCCGAATCAGAAGGAATTCCTGGCGACCGCCCAATCTTGCGATCCGAAGCGAGATTTCATAATCCTCGGTAAGATTTCCCTCATCAAAAACGTAGCCGAATCGCTCTTTGATTTTTTCAAGAATGGCCCGTGAAAAAAAAGTACCAACCCCAGCGCTCGGAAGGGGCATTCCAAGAATTTTGCGCACAGGAATCTCCCGAAGGTGAATTTCAGCAAACTCATCAAGGTACGTTCCAGAAACCCAATCTGTTATCGGGACCGGGAGCGAGAAAATCGGAAGCTGGATAAAATCCTGCTCACTTCCCGAGGCACTGACTGCGGTGAATGCATCCGGATGAATCACATCTTCGGCATCGTGAATTGCGAGAAAATCCGGATGGTATCCACAAGCTTCTATTTTACGGTAAATATTGTTCAAGCAGTGCGCCTTCGAGGTCGGACCACCCCGGTCGGTGACCACCACTTCCACTTTCTCAGGATATTTCGTTTGAAGTTCAAATGCGATTCGAAGGGTTTCCGGATCATTCGGATAAACTCCGATGAACCATTTGTAATTTTGATAACGGATTCTTCGAAGATTTGTTTTTACCATCGCCTCAAGAACGCTCGACTCCTGCCAGGCAGGAATCATGATGGCGAGACGCTTTTCACGAAATTTCCGCAGGATCTTCCATTGGTCCGGGGTGATCTTCAAGGGGCGGAGTCTCTTCACCCAATGAACCGTGTCCATGAAAAGATCATCAAAAGCTCCAAGCAGGAACAATGCACCCAAAATGATGTAGCTGTACTCGAGCAAGCTTCCCCCCGGAACTGAATTGAAATCTTGAATAGATGGGAGCTCCAAGGGATGCGGTCGGAAGTATAGGGATAGGATTGGGATTGAATACCCCCGGTACCACACCCCTTGAAGCTTTGGTTACCCGTCGCGAGTAGAGCAAGCTTCAGGCCAAGGGCATTCGCTGGATGATTCGCTTTGGATGTCGCCCCCCACTTCTACGAAAAACCCTTTTTAGATCAAGTGGACCTACTCCTCGAACCTCCTGTTCTTTTCGCTCTCGCCATCCATGGCTCGCTCAGAAAGTCGTAGGCCCACTAGATCCAAAAAGGGTTCTTCGCCCCATCTCAGGGACATTCAAAGCGAACTTGCCAGTGCCACCTGTGAGAACTTCCGTCTCAAGCATTGGGGATTTTCGTCCGGGCAAGCAGAAGCGAGCTTGCCACTACGCTTACGCTACTTAAGGCCATCGCCATCCCCGCAAGAGTGGGGCTGAGGGCTCCGCTTGCAGCAAGAGGGATGCACACCACATTGTAGCCAAATGCCCACAGGAGGTTGTACCGAATCCGGGAATAGGTTCTTCTGGAGATCAGGATTGCAACCAATGCCCGAGCAGGATCATTGCCCATGATGGTGATTCCTGCGGTCTGCATGGCCACATCGGTACCACTGGAAAGCGCGATCCCGATATCAGCAGCAGCGAGTGCCGGAGCATCATTCACCCCATCTCCGACCATCCCGACGCAAAGACCTGCCTTTTGAAAAGCCCGAATCTCCTTGGCCTTCTCCTCCGGCGTAAGGTTCCCTTTGAAATCTGAAATCCCAAGAGCCTTCGCGACTGACGCCACCACCGCGGTGTGATCGCCCGAGAGCAAAATGGGTTTCACCTTCATCTTCTCAATAGATCGGATCAAGGAAATTGCGGTAGGCTTAAGCTCGTCCTCAAAAAAGAAAACTCCCTCGATTTCCTTGGACTCAAGATTCAGAAGGTAGGAACAGGTGTAAAGTTCCGAGGATTCGGCTGCGAGCTTCAGCCCATGATCCAAAAGCAACCTTGCATTTCCAAGCCCGTACAGGACACCTTGAACACGAGCCAGGATTCCCCGCCCCGGAATCGCTTGGTGCCCTGAGGATGGAAATTCATCGGGATTGAATCCCCTTTGCTTCGCCTCAGTCAGGACCGCTCCAGCCAGAGGATGCTCGCTCGCCTTTTGGATGCTCGCTGCAATTTTCAGCGCCCTATCGGAACCCTCAATTTTCAAAAGCTTTGGCTTGCCTTCCGTGAGAGTTCCCGTTTTATCCAAGGCAATCGCATTCATCCGATGCGCAAGCTCGAGGGCGTCCGGATCACGGATCAAGACGCCATTTTTCGCAGCAAGCCCGGTGCCCACCATCATCGCGGTGGGAGTAGCAAGCCCAAGAGCACAGGGGCATGCAATCACCAGTACCGAGATTGCCCGAACGATAGCCTCCTCATCGATCCTTCCATGAATCAAAAAATAAATTCCAAGCACCAGTACTGAAATGAAAATCACAGCGGGCACAAAAACCGCAGCAACCCGATCCACCAGTTTTTGAATCGGGGCCTTCTTCGAGTTCGCATCCTCAATCAAACGAATCACCTTAGAAAGAAGAGTATCTGCTCCGAGGTAGGATACGCGTACCACCACTCTCCCGACCGTATTGATCGAGGCCCCGATCACCGACTCGCCCGGTTTTTTGTAAACAAGCCTGCTCTCGCCCGTAAGGAAAGACTCATTCACCTCAGTCTCGCCCTCGAGAACGACTCCATCCAAGGGAACTCTTTCTCCCGGCAGAATCACGATTTGATCGCCCACCTTGATTCCGGAAATCGGCATTTCGAATTCCTGGTTTCCAATTTTGAGTCTTGCGGTTGTGGGCTTCAATTCTTCGAGCGCCTGAAGACTCTTTTTTGTCTTCATTTTGGCTCTGATCTCAAGCCACTTCCCGAGCTTTACCAGAGTCAGAACCGATGCCGCACTCTCAAAATAGGGGTGATGACCGACAAAGCTCAGCACAAAAGCGGCACTGGTCCCAAGTGCTACAAGAAGATCCATATTGCCCGTGCGATTCCTGAGCGCAGCAAATGCCCCCCGATAAAATGGTAGCCCGATGCCCACTTGAACGAGCGATGCGAGAATGAATTGAATCGAAAACGGCAGGGAAAAAGGATGCATCAAGGGGAGAGTGAGAATCGCCACTGCGATCACCAAATTCCGCTCCCTACCTTCATGCGCCACTGACTGATCCGCGCTTTCAAGCATAAGCCCATAACCCGCTTGAACCACAGCCCCTTCCATCAGTTCATCGGGGATGTCGGTCTCGCTTCGAACTCTTGCCTTTTCCGTGACGAGATTCACCTCGACTTTCAAAACTCCGGGCACGGCACGAATCGCCTTTTCCACCGTGTTCACGCAGGAGGCGCAGGTCATTCCCTTGATTTTGTAGGACTTCTCAATCATGCGAATTCCGGAGCTTCCTCGATTCGTCCTGAATGGGCAAGAATCAAAATCGCTTCAGGATCAAGACCCATTCGTTTCTGAAACTTTCGGATGAGGGTCTCGCCGTACCGCCGCATCCAACGCTCCGGGTGCCAGCCGTGAAGCTTGAAATGGATTGCTTGCGGAACTTTCTCACGAAACTTCCAGTGACAATCAAGGTCAAGCATCATCGAGGCCTTAGGGAACGCAGCCGGGATCCAGGAGGTGGTCATCGGAGTATCCTCTTCTCCCCATTCAAAACACAAATCCACTCCTTCATTCTGAATGGAGATCGAGAACTCCTTCCGAGAGCGCAGGTCTTGTTCCTGATCAAAGCGCTTTCGACCTGAGGCGATAAGAAAAAATCGAAACCGCCCCTCGAATTCTTCCCGAGCAGCGCTCATGAGATCCCGAAATTCCTCCCTCGACCTGGAGGTGCGAAGGGAGATTCTCGGAATCACTCCGATTTCCTTTTTGCCAATCCAGGTCCGAAATCTCTGACGATCGCGGGCGTCCCAAAGCAGGTAGCTCTTCAGCTCCACCTCAACCGAAGTGAACTTCCTTGAATATCGCGAGAAGTTTTCGACGGAAAACTTCCCTAAAGCAAGATTCATTGAATTTCCCTAAGAGCTTCCTGAATCGCAAGATCGAGCTGCGGATCCTCTCCAGCCCGAACCGCATGAGGCGGAAACTCGACTTGAATATCCGGCTCCGTTCCGTAATTTTCGAGTGAGTACTCAACATCCGGAAACCAGGTCGAAAACTCGGGCTGTGTGGTATAGCCACCATCAATGTGTTGATTTCGCGGCCAAATGCCAACAACACCGCCCCAGGTGCGAGTACCCACGAGTTTTCCGATTTTTCGCATCTTAAACGTGTGCGAGAAAATATCTCCGTCCGAACCCGCATATTCGTTGGTCACGGCAATCACTGTTTTTCTTGGGGTTTCATAAGGGATGGACCTTGAGCCAAGCCAACGGGAATCATCCCGACCAAGGGGCTTCCGGGCAAGCCTGTCCAAAATGAGTTGCGAAATGTGTCCACCGGAATTGTACCGGACATCCACCACAAGCCCTTCACACTCGAGTTCCTCAATGAAGTTCCGATGGAACTCGGCAAAGCCCTGCCCCACCATATTGGGAATGTGAATGTATCCGAGCCTGCCATTCGAGGCTTTTTTCACGCGTGCGCGCTTTTCATGTACCCAGTCCCGATAGCGAAGAGCCGACTCTGACTTGAGAGTTCGGATGAGCCCGTCCTCCACTTCCAAACGTCCTTTTCGCCTGTACCGGATCCAAACCTCTTTCCCTGACTGATTCAGGGTCGCAGACTGGGGGTGCATTTCTTCCGATAGGCGAATCCCTCCGATTTCCAGCAGGAGATCCCCAGGCTTCAGATCAACCCCCGGAACCCGAAGCGGCGAAGTATGAAGAAGATTCCAAGACTCACCTTCATGAATTCGTTGAATCTCGTATCCACCCGCATTCGGATCCCATTTCAGATCAGTTCCTATGAGACCTACGGCGTAGACCGGCACCCCTCGGTAATCGCCGCCGCGCTCATATGCGTGCGAGGTCCCGAGCTCCCCAATCACTTCCCAGATCAGATCCGAAAACTCCCGCCGACAACTCACTTTCGAGAGAATCGGCTCGTACCTGAGGTAAACCGCGTCCCAGTCCACTCCTCCAAGGTCTTCTTTCCAGAAATACTCTTTTTGCTGTCTCCATGCGTCTTTGAACATATGGATCCATTCTTCTTTGGGTTCGACCATTGCCTGCGCGCGGGCAAGATCAATCACTCCGGTTTTGGCCGAAGGCTCTTTCGCGGCAGCAGGGTCCGGCTTTTCGAGTGCTTTCAAAATCCTGAGTTGATTTCCGGAGCGCACGATTCTGATGCCTGACTCGGGCCGGATCCTGAACTCACTGACACCGGTTCCAAAATACTCGAAGGTCCCGGTATCGAAATCAAAACAATCCACATACTCCTTGCCTTGAGGTGCCGGATCAAGGGCACTCAGATCCAAAGTTCCCTCCACTGGCTCATAACTCCAAAGCACCTTGCGGCCATACCCTTGAATTTTAGTGTACTTCGCCTCTGAAACCGGAAATTGGAATACCCTCTTCTCGATTCCCTCAAAATCGATTTTGCACTCCACCTCTGAGTACGGCGTCGGGGGCGGAACATTTTTCTGCAAGGACTCAGGAAGAGAAGATTCCTTGAGAAATGGAAGACTCGCATCCCTTCGCAGAACCACCAACATCGGAAGGCGAGCTTTTGCGAAGGTCATGTCGAATATCGCATCATCATAAATCGGATTGTAGGCCCGCCTGGAGATGAAATAGAGGTAATTGCCTTCCAGATCAAAGCTCGGGCTGAAATCTTCAAACTTCGATTCGGTTACGGAGTGAATCTTCATGGATTCAATGTCTGCAATCGAAATTCTCTGTCGATTAGGTGCAAGACTCTGGGCAAATGCCAAAAATCGTCCATCCGGGGACCAGTCAAAATCCGTCATCATGTGATGAGAGTTGCGATGCAGAACCTTCGCATCTCCCGTCTCAAGATCCACATGGATCAGTTCATTCCGATGATTTGCAATCGAAGCCCTCATTTTTCGGGGCGCCACCTTAAGACCGGTAATCCGGCCGAAGCCGCCCGGAATCGAATCTCCGGAGATCGTCTTCAAAAGCTCGCCACGATCCGAAAACACTTGAAGATCCTCGGACAAACCCGAATCGCGAACCGCGAGCACTCTCTTGCCACAGGGCAGCCAGTCTGGAAGTTTGTATCTATGGGCAAAATCGCGTCCGATCTGAGTGACGGGCCCGCTCCAATGGGCCATCTGCAGAACTTTCCCCCGAATCTCGATCAACACGCGCTCTCCTTGGGGCTGAAGCGAAAAATTGCGAAATCCATTCTGCGCGGATACATTTTTCCGCCGCCCCTTCACTCGATCACTCATCAACTTGATTTCAAGCCGATTCGCCTGCTGACTTTTGATGTCATAAAGAAACAAATCTCCGGCAGATTGATAGGCAAGCAAATCTCCTCGACCGGTGAGATTTCTAAAGTAGTACTCACTGGACTCACCGGCTTGATGAAGCCTCGGGTCTGTTCCGTCGAATTTGCAAGAATGAATTCTCCCAAGACCCGTCTCGTCACTCAAAAAGAAAATTCTCTCGCCAACCACGACAGGACAAGAAAGATTCCCCTTAAGGGCGTTCAGACGTTTGAACTCTCCGCCAAAACCATCCTGGGATACCCAAAGCTGCCCTGCAGTTCCACCGCGATAACGCTTCCAGTAAGCTGGATCGGCACGAACCATGTTTCGCTCGAGCACAACTGTGCCATTTCCAGAGAGCGCAAGATGGGTGCCCTCGCCAAGCCCAAGAGGGCTCTCGAGACCGCCCGTGACTTTGATCGTGAAGAACTCAAACATTCGATGCGGATTTTTGGCATTCGACTTGAATAGGATGGTTTCTCGATCGAGCCAACCGATGGGATAACTCCAACCCCCGAGAAACGTCATTCTTCGAAGCTCGCCTCCCTGGGCAGGAACAAGGTAGACCTCGCAATTTCCCTCTTCCTCGCCGGCGAGTGCGATCCACTGATCATCCGGTGAAACTCTCGGGCTCGCAATCGGGCCCTGACCGGAGGTAAGTCGAACCGCTCGCAGCTCCCCTTGAAACGGAACCGTCCAGAGATCTTCCTCTGAAATAAAATAGAGATTCGAGGCACTCAATGAGGGTTGCGATAAATAAGCCATGCGACTAAGTTTAGGTTACATGCGCGAGATTTTGAAACAAAAACTGCTTTGGATTGCGGCCCTTGGCTACTTCGTAGACCTTTATGATTTAGTGCTTTATGGCGCGGTCAGGGTGGAAAGCTTGAAGAGCCTAGGCTACCAGGGGAGCGATCTTTTCAATGTGGGCGCGGACCTTCTGAACATTCAGATGGCCGGCATGCTTTTGGGTGGCTTTTTCTTTGGCGTGTACGGAGATCGGCGCGGCAGGAAGGAAGCTCTTTTCGGATCCATACTACTCTATTCGTTTGCAACCTTCCTGAATGCTTATGTTCACGATTATACCGACTATGCGATCGTGAGGTTCATCGCAGGCTTTGGGCTGGCCGGAGAACTGGGGGCTGCAATCACACTCACCAGTGAAGTGCTCCCCCGCGAAAAACGCGGACTCGGCTCCGTTTTCATTGCTGCGGTTGGGTTTTTGGGAGCTGTTGCCTCAAGTTATATTTCTCAGAAGCTTCAGTGGCAGAATGCATACCGACTGGGCGGTGCTCTGGGATTTGTTCTTCTTGCAACCCGAATGAGTGTCTATGAGTCCCGGATTTTCCTGGAAAGCAGGCTCTCTACTGCGGATCAAACCTGGGGCTCGCTACCCCTGTTATTTGGATCGATCTCCAGAGTGAAGCGTCTTTTTTTAGCCCTACTTGTGGGCGTGCCGATCTGGTATGTGGCCGGCATTCTTTCGTACTTCGCACCCGAGTTCGCAAAAGCCTTTCATGTGCAGGGTGAGGTCACCGCGGGAGATACTATCATGATGGGCTATCTTGGGGCCATTGCCGGGGACATTGCATGCGGGGCCTTGAGCCAGAAGCTTCAGAGCCGAAAAAAAGCGATTTTGATTTTTCTCCTCTTTGGAGCCAGCTTCGCACTTTTGCATCCAATGTTTTCTGATGGGGTCTCTGCGAGCCACTTTTACTTTGTCCGCCTGCTGATTGGCTTCGGAAACGGCTATTCCGCTTTGCTCGTAGCTTGGGTTGCAGAGATGTTTGGAACCAACCTCAGGACCACCGCGTCCAGTGCGATCGCAAACCTGATGCGGGCCTCAGTCATTCCCATCAGCTTGTCCTTCAAGGCTCTCAGCCCCTCCTTGGGATTGGTGAATTCCAGTCTTTTGCTCGGCTATTTTTGCTTCGGATTGGCGATACTTTCAATCTTCCTTCTGCCTGAAACTTTCGCACGCACACTCGTCTTTCTCGAAGAATCCACTAGTCAATCCAAATGAATTCAGTCTATACATTCAAGGGTATGAGAAACTGGTTTGCGGCTGCCACTCTCGTTTTCTTTACGGGCCTGGAAAGCCAATCCGCATTTTCCTCCATTCCCCGCAAGGCGCTGAATCCAACCGCTCTTTCCTGCCTGCTTCGCGAGGGGCGATTCTTCACTGAGATTCTTTTCACAAAGAATTCGGAGGGAACACTCGTTGGAGAAATGGGAAATTTCGTTAGCACTCCCGATCGTGGTCGTCGATTTTTGAATGGCCTGGTTTTCTTCGACCTCGAGGTGGAGCCGCGGCTCATTCAAGGAAACACGGGGGATAAACGCGGAAACATCAGCGCATTCCGCCTTTATCCCGCCTACAAATCCCTGAATGGCGAGTGGATCTATGAGCAATTCGACCGCAACTCCGCCCCGTCGCAGGTTCGATTCAACTGCAAATACCGTGACTGAATCCTCCAGAACATTTCCAAACCCGATTCCGCTGAAAGAGTTCATCACTCCCCTTTATCATGGAGCATGGTTTCGCTTTGAGGGAGATCGATTTTCATTAAGAAATGAAATCGCAATGTTTCTTCGGAATGAATTGAAAGATCAGACGGGAGCACTTTCAGTGGGTGAATTTGGTCCCGAATGGATTGGCAATGCCAGGATCAAAGTCTCCTACAGTCATTCGGGCGATTTTGCTGTCATGGTTTGGACGAGTACTCATCAAATCGGTGTGGATCTTGAACCCGTCGGGCGTGAGTACTCACATCCACCTCTCGAACTCGCCAAGAGATTTTTTCATGAGAATGAGGTCCGCTCATTGGAAGACCTGGTTGCTGATCCAGATCGTCTCTCCTCCACTTTTCGAGATTTTTGGCTCAAAAAAGAGGCGTACGGAAAACTCACGCGAGAGGGATTGAAGGGTTCAGTCCACCTCGATTCACTCTCTATTCCAAATGTAAGGTTTGAAACCCTACCCGTGATTCCGGAAGGATATGATGCCCGGATCGCAATCCGTTAACCCGCTCTTGAAGAGGGCCCATCACACCCGATACAGGCCCTTTTCATTCGCTCCCAGAAAACAGGCATCGACGAGCCGTCGATCGGCAAGCGGCAATTTTTCAACCCTGCGCTCACTCATGATGATTCGTGACCTTTCGCTCTCATAAAAGTGAGCGCTAAGGTCACCTACATCATACATCCCTGCGCGCCAATTCCATTTTTCATACCGAGAAAGCCGGATCGGCCCGGCCCAAGCCACGAGACTCATCTGGCCTTTCAGATTGAAATAAAATGGAAAGTAACTCATGAGCAGATCCCGTACGGTGCGGTACAAAGGAGGCCTCCAGGCAAGAAGAGTGGTATTGCTTTTTCCAACCGCTCCCCAAAGCCCTTTCTCACGAAAAAGACTCACCACATGGTCATCATCCCGATGTGCTCGAAAGTGAAGCAAAGACGGTTCATGCCCGAGACACTCAAGCAGTAACGACGCAAGAAGTGCCCCCTCCATGCAATGTGCTGTCCGTTCGATCAATACCCGTTCCGCCGATTTGCAAAAATCATCCGGGTTGTATGGAATGGCTGAAACAAACCGTTGGATCTCCCAAGGCGATTTCAACTTCTTTGCGAACTTTTCAATCCGATCAGGCGCCGCCATCCGCACTACCCATTCCCGCACGGAAATCGGCGGAAATCGCGGCCTTCAGGTATTCTTGCTTCATAATCGCAATGTTCTGGATCGAAATTTTCTTCGGACAAGCTGCTTCACACTCTTGCAGGTTGGAACAACTTCCGAAACCTTCTTTATCCATTTGATCTACCATTCGGATCACGCGTCGCTTGCGGTCCGCATGCCCCTGAGGAAGAAGAGCAAATTGAGTGATCTTTGCAGAAGTGAATAGAGAGGCAGAGGCATTCGGGCACGCGGCAACACAGGCGCCACATCCGATGCAAGCGGCCGCATCCATCGCACGATCCGCAATATCTTTCGGAATGAGGATTGCGTTCGCATCTGCGTGAGGCCCCGTTTTGGCCCCTGTATATCCTCCCGCCATCTGGATCCGATCAAAGGCCCTGCGATCGACCACCAGGTCCCGAAGGATCGGAAACGCCTTCGCACGCCAAGGTTCGATTGTGATGAGTTCACCATCCTGAAAGGATCTCATGTAAAGCTGGCAAGTGGTCGCTCCGCGAACAGGACCGTGAGCTTGTCCCTGAACCATCAAGGAACAGGTTCCGCAAATCCCCTCGCGGCAGTCACTCTCAAACTCCACCGGACGCTTTCCTTCATGAATGAGTTTTTCATTCAGGGTGTCGAGCATCTCCAGGAATGACATGTCAACGAGTACGTTCGAAAGAGAATACTCTTCAAACGCTCCTGGGGCGTTCGGTCCTTCCTGACGCCAGACCTTGAGACGGACATTCATTGTTTTCGAATTTGAAGCACTCATTACTTGTAGCTCCTTACTGAAAGTTTCACATTTTCATAAACGAGGGGCTCTTTGTGGACTGTTGATTCCTTGCCCCGGCCCTTGTATTCCCAAGCCGCGACATAGGCATACCCTTCATCATCGCGTTGTGCCTCTCCATCCGGAGTCTGGCTCTCCACCCTGAAGTGGCCGCCACAAGACTCTTTGCGATCAAGCGCATCCTGAGCCATGAGGTGAGCGAGCTCGAGGAAGTCCGAAAGTCTTCCAGCGGTCTCTAGGTTCTTGTTCAACTTGTCATCACCGGTGAGCTTGAGATTCGTGTCGAAATCATTCTGCAGCCTTTTGATCTCGACAATCGCCTCCTTCAGGCCTTTTTCTGAACGAGCCATTCCGATCTTTTCCCACACCACTTTCCCAAGATCCCGATAGATCTCGGTCGGGGTGCGCGATCCTTTTTTGCCGACTTCCAGAATCTTCTGAACGCCCGCTCGAACTTCCTTCTCGGCAGCCTCGAACGCAGGATGCTGAGTATCCACCTTCTTCAAAAGCTCTGTGGCATGAGTACCCAGATAATTCGTGACCGTAAATGGAAGCACGAAATATCCATCAGAAAGCCCCTGCATCAGCGCCGAGGCACCGAGGCGGTTTGCGCCGTGATCCGAGAAATTCGCCTCACCGGCCGCAAACAATCCTGGCAGAGTGGTCTGCAGCGAATAATCCACCCAAAGTCCGCCCATCGTGTAGTGAACCGCTGGATAAATCCTCATCGGCACCTTGTAGGGGTTCTCGTTTGTGATCTCGTGATACATGTCAAAGAGGTTGCCGTAACGCTCGCGAATCGCCGCCTCGCCGTCGCGCTTGATCGCATCGCGGAAATCAAGATAAACCGCAAGTCCACTCTCACCCACTCCACGTCCTTCGTCACACGCTTCCTTCGCGGCACGGGATGAAATATCCCGGGGAGCAAGGTTCCCGAAGCTTGGATACTTGCGCTCAAGATAATAATCGCGGTCCTCTTCCGGAATCAGATTTGGATCCTTTTTGCAGTCTTCCTTTTTCTTTGGAACCCAAACCCGTCCATCATTTCGAAGACTCTCAGACATGAGCGTAAGCTTCGCCTGGTGATTTCCGGAAACCGGAATGCAGGTCGGATGAATCTGCACGTAACAAGGATTTCCGAACAGCGCCCCCCGCTTGTGCGCGCGCCAGATCGCAGTAACGTTTGAGTTCATCGCGTTCGTCGAAAGAAAGTACACGCGTCCATAACCGCCGGTTGCAAGAACCACTGCATCGGCAGCATGGCGCTCAATCTCGCCGGTATTGAGATTGCGAGTGATGATCCCACGCGCTTTGCCGTCGACCATTACCACATCAAGCATCTCGCGGTACGGAAACAAGGTAACTTTGCCTTTATCGACTTCCTTCATGAGAGCGCTGTAGGCGCCAAGCAACAATTGCTGTCCGGTCTGTCCGCGCGCGTAGAAAGTTCGCGAAACCTGGGCTCCACCAAAGGAGCGATTCGCAAGCTCACCGCTGTACTCCCTCGCAAAGGGAACTCCCTGCGCCACACATTGATCGATGATTGAAGTAGAGTTCTGCGCCAAGCGATATACGTTTGCTTCACGAGCGCGATAATCTCCACCCTTGATGGTGTCGTAAAAAAGACGCCAAACACTGTCTCCATCGTTTGGATAACTCTTGGCCGCATTGATTCCTCCTTGAGCAGCAATCGAATGCGCTCGCCGAGCCGAATCATGAGTACAAAAAGACTTCACATTGTATCCAAGCTCTGCAAGCGAAGCTGCCGCCGCACCACCAGCAAGCCCCGTTCCGACTACAATTACAGAGTATTTCCGCTTGTTCGCAGGGTTTACCAACTTCATGTTTGCTTTGTAACTGTCCCACTTTTTTTCAAGCGGCCCTGCGGGAACGCCTGAATCCAGTTTTCCAGAAAAAGGAGTAGTTTCGATGCTCATGGATTACCTCCGCCGCTTTGAGTGAAATAGATGAAAATCGGGATAAACAAGAATCCGAATGCAAGAAGAAGCGCAAGCAAAAGCCCAAGTGTATGAATCGGCTTCGACCACCTCGGATTGATAATTCCAAGGGATTGAAACGCACTCCAGTATCCATGTCGAAGGTGAAAGCCCAGAAAGGTCATACACCCAACATAAAAAGCCACCCACAAAGGCTGAACGAAAGCTTCTACTACCACTCGGTATAGGTCATGAACCATCACACCATTTACTGTGGTCGTGTAGCCCTCTTCCATCGAAGGACCGAATCGAAACTGGAGAATATGAACCACAAGAAAAGCTCCGAGCACGATTCCGGTAATGATCATGTTTCTCGAACCCACGGTGTTTTTCGAAGGTCCACCTTTGGTTTTTGGGGAAAGATAATCGATCGGACGCGCAAGTTTTGAGGTGTAGGTCACTTGTATCGCAGTAAAGATATGAAGAAGAATCGTAAGCGCAAGCCCCACCTCAAGCGCCACCAAACCAATCCCAAGCCCTTGCAGGCGGGCGGCATAGGTGTTGATCAAATCACCGTTCGGCGCATATAGAGTCAGATTGCCAAGGAGGTGAACCACCAGAAAAAGAACGAGCGCCATTCCCGATGCACCCATCAAATATTTTCTCCCAAGAGTGGAAGAAAAAAGCCGCGTAAGAGGTACCATAAGCAAATGCTCCTTTTGATTTTTTCAGTGTTTTGACTTTATCGTAAGCACAGCGGTTTCTCCACTTGATTTCATGAACCCCGGAGCCGTATCGTAGAAGTCATGCTAATCGATCAAATCAATCTTAATCAGTTACGCGTATTCGAGTCCGTCTTCAGAACGAAGAGCATGACCCATGCAGCTCGAGAACTTCATCTTACGCAGTCGGGGGTTAGCCAGCACATCAAAGCCCTTGAAGATGTGCTTGAACTTAAGCTTTTTGATCGGGTTAAGCAAAAGCTGATCCCCACGCAAACCGCAAAAGATCTTTATAAACACACATCCAAGAGTTTTGAAGAGATTGAAACCATTTTGAACAAGCTGAAAAATACCGATAAGGAACTCACCGGCACCGTATCGATCGGAGTTCCCATCGAGTTTGGGAACAACCTGGTTCTGCCCCTTCTGGCCGAGTTCCAAAAAAAACATCCCAAGGTTCGGTTCAAGATCCGCCAAGGCTTTCCATTTGAAATGAATCGCCTACTGCTCACCGGAGAGGTGGATTTTGCGTTCGTAGACTCTTTTGCAATGGACAAGGGAATAAAAACTGAATCCGTTTATAACGAAGTCCTGGAGCTTTGTGTTTCAAAAAAGCTCGGTCTTCCGCAGAAGCCGCAAACCGATTTCGCGTTCTATGAAAAACTGACCTACGTCGACTACCAGGAAGACCAATCGGTTCTAAGCCTCTGGATGAAACATCATCTGCAGGTAAAATCCGCAGAACTGGATGTTCGGGTCTTTATCATGGATGCCCAGGCCGTATCAAAGCTCGTGCTGCAACAGATGGGTGCGGGAGTGCTGCCGGGACACCTTGCCCAAAAGCTGATTGAGCAGGGCGAGGAACTCCAGATTCTGAAGGGCTCCGGCAAGAGTCTCGTAAACGTAATCTCCATGGCACAACTGGAGGACAAAACACTGTCTAATTCTGCAAAAGAGACTCTTGCGTTCTTGCGAACTCACCTGAAGCGCTGATTTGGGAATCGGACTTGGCTCGGTTGAGTCGGTTCAAGTCCGTCCTTTTCCACTGAGTTCCCATCCAGTGATCCCAAAAAGTAAAGTAGAGCCCGAAATTGCGGTCGGGATGCACGTGGTGATGATCGTGATTTCGCGCCGAGATCATCCACTTGAACACTGAATGCTCATCAAAGCCCCTAAAGTACGGATCATATCCAAGATGATTGACCACCCCCAGAATAGTCATCCACACAAGAAAACAAACCAAAACAATGGGCGTCACAGGAATAAACAGCAAGAGAACCGGAAGAATCAAGGCTTCCAGTATCGCCTCGAGAGGATGAAAGGAAAACGCAGCCCAGGGACTTGGCGTAACCGATTCATGATGAACCCGGTGAACAAGCCTGAAGAGCTTCGGATGATGAACCAGTCTGTGCATCCAGTAAAAATAAGTATCATGTAAGAAAGCAAGCAGACAGAAAGTCGCAACCCCCATGACAAATCCCGACATAGAAAAACCCACACTCCAACCCGATGCAAGCTTCATCCAATTGCGAAAGGCCCAGATCCCGGAAAATCCGAAAACAAATGAGGAAAGAACACTCCAAAGAATCTCCCTTCTCATCACGCCGGGCCGAGGCATCTTTCCGGGTTGTATTTTTCGCGCCTGGAACCGCCTCTTTCCCTGAACCCAAAATACAAAATATGCGGCTCCAGCAATAATGAAATACCGTATGGCGATCCCGAAGGACGAGATCAGCCCAAACAAAATCGGGGACTCCAAAGCGGAATTCATTCAGGACCCTCTCTTTCCGAACAGCAGCTCATGATTCCACTCACCCCTCAAACTCGTACTTGGAGAACGCACCCATTCCGGACTTGTAACCAGCCTTGACGATTTCCGTTAGCTTGCGAGGATTGAGAGAGAAATGCTCACCAAGGAAAGTGCGGGTATCAGAGGAATTCGGATGTATCGGAATGATATCAAGGTCACGATCCTGATGAAGCTCCTTTTCCAGAATTTCCATGATTCGATCCGCCTGCTCCTGCCCGAGCCCACCCTCTTTGCAATATTTGTACACCTCGTTCATCGCCGCTTTCTTCGAACGATAGGACTCATAGGTGGAATTGATCTTCTGTTCGATCAGAATGTAAATCGCCTGAACCACAATCGCCGGCAAGCCAAGAGCTGTGAGTGAACCCACTTCCTTCACATATCGATAAGGCTGATGGGTATAACTTGTGAATACCAAATCCGCTCCTGAATCCACCGCGACGTGAGTGGAAAGGGTTTCACGGATTTCACCATCGATATAGTGGTGCGCGCGCCCCGAATGATCGGGGATTTGGTAGGGTGCAAAAATTACGGGCAAACTGGCACTCGCAGCGATTGAATCCGAAATCCTCACGTGAGTCTGGTATTCACATCTTGGATCATGAGGCGGGGGAGAATACGAACTCTTCCCGAAAACAACTTTTTGCGAGTCATTGAGCTTCGTGCTCACCACGAAAAGCTCCGGGCGATAATCCTCGAAACGATTCGAGGGAAGGACCTCCTCCCTCATGAATTGCTCAAGACCGACCGTAGAGAAAAGCCCGCTCATTTTCAACCATTTCAGCTGAAGCAGACTTGGGAAGTTCCCGTCGATCAAGGAGCTTGCGATGTTCTTCATCGTTTGAAACTGGCTGACCTGTTCTTTTGCTATTTCGGGTCTCAATTTGAACATTTTTGAATACTGGAGTCTGGGCAATGCCCGGGGGAAAAACTGTGCGGTTTGTGTCGGTATCTGATTCAAGAACGAAGCCGAGATGTTCTCGAGACTATAGCCCGCGGCAAGAACCGTCGCGATGAACGACCCACCGCTTGATCCAACATAGGTTTGCACCATTTTGGCGTGAGGCTCGATCTGGTTCTGGTCGGTCTTCAGTCCCTGGTAAAACTCAAACCCATGCTCCCTGAGCGCGTAGGCAACCCCGATGTGAAAAGCCGCGGCCTTGGTGCCACCTCCCGACAGGACAAATGCGACCTTTTTCTTCCGGTTGATCCTGATTTTTGGCGTGGTCACCATGAAATTGTCACCCTCCGGCCTAACAGTACTTGAATTTTCCGCTTAGGGAAATAGAATGATGGGATGGTAGCCGACAGCGACAGCGAGAATTGGATCCCACTGGTGGAGTTTTCTGTCAAAAAAGGAATAAGCCTTTCGACTTTGCGGCGGTACATCAAGTCCAATAAAATTCCTTGGAAGCTCCTGGAAGGGCGCTACCTGGTTCTGGATGACGGTACGTTCACAGCCCCCCGCAATCACGATCCTCGCCTGAACCCCCCACACTCCTCTGAGGATATGGATGCACGGGTCAAGAACATCGAGCAAGCCCTGAACGCGGCCAACGAGGAAATTGCGGAACTGAAAACCCTGGTCGCATTTTATGAGGAAAAATGGGCTCAACTTTCCAAAAAATGAACTCTGCCATCCTTGCGGGCCTTTTTTCATTGCTTGCTTCCTCGGCAAATGCGAGTCCGGAAAACGACCGCGTCTACCGGCTTGATTCCATTGCATGGCTCAAGCCCTCGGATAACATGGATGGAGTTTTTTCGGATTATCTTGAGGAGCAATTCTCCCGTTACTTCAGTGGCCAGGGCAGATTTCTGGTGAAACCGCTCAAGGGCCTCGGAGATGTTCTCGGGAAATCTCAGGCCAAGTACGGAGAACTCGTTCAACAGCCCGAAATCCTGAAGAAGATTGCAAGGAAATTCCAGGTCGAGGACCTTCTTCGCAGCCGAGTCACAAAAGAAGGTGATTCATACCGCTTCGAAATTGAGTGGGTCTACGCACCCAAAGGTGATGTGGTCGCAAGAGTGGATTTCAGGTACCTCGACGAAGGACGTGATTCCGGCATCCGCGGAGAAGGGCTAGCCCTTGCGGTGTCGAAAGGCCTTGAGGAGTTGATCTCAAAGCTTCCGTTTCTGGGTTCAGTGACCGGTGTCGAGGGAAAATCAATTACAATCAGTCTCGGTAACAATGTTGGAATCAGGCCTGGTCAGCTCGTGACAATCGATACGCTCCAAAGCGTAAAACGGCATCCGCTTTTGAACACGGTCGAAGAATGGCGATGGCAACCGGTGGGTCGGGCCCAGATCGAACAGGTGGAACCCACCCTGAGCTTTGCCAAAGTGATCGAGACCGAACCAAACATGAGTGTGGTCCGGGACCAGAAAATTCGTGCGATCCTCGCGGCACCAGTGGAGACAAAAAAAGAAAGCCTGACATCCGGGGAAGAACTTCCAAAATCCGGTTGGATTGCAGGAAACCTGGGCGCCGGTACTTATTCGCGCGAGGTGGGCACTTCCTCAAGCACCACCGCGGGTAAAGGTGGCGGCGGACTTCTTGGAACCTTCCAACTCGACTCCCAAGTCTGGCTCAATTCAAGATACATAACACAAGCCACCCTGGGAGGCGGCATCTTCAAGTACACACCGACGGATCTCAGTACCGGAGTCGCTCAGTCCAATAGCTACAATGGCACAGAAACCCACTTCCGCCTAGCGGTGGGCTACTCACTCTTTCCCATGAAATCCGTTTTTGATCCGATCGCATGGATCCATCTTGGATATCGCTACAATCAAACCTCATTTGCGACCAGCACGAATGACAAAGTTGCAAGCTCAACTCTTGGAAGCGTGATTCTCGGCGTAGGGGGGGAATTTCCGGTGCTCCGCAATTGGTCTGCCCAACTCGGAATGGACCTAGGTGTGGTCAGAGACGGAACGGCCGTCGATCTTGGCTTTGGAGATGCGAGTCCAACTTCCGATCTTACTCTTCGGGGAAGCGTTCTTTACCGTTGGAGTGACCGTCTGACCTTTCGCACACAGATCATGCTTCACTCACAGAACCTGGGCTTTCCGAATGGAGAATCGATTACGCAAAAACTGTTTTCCGTCTCTCCCTCGATCATGTATTACTTCTGACCATGTCGGGCAGCCTCAAAACCATCCAGGACGAAATGGCACGTATTGCGCTTGAAATCGAAAAACATGATCGCGCATATTACGAGCTCGATCAACCCCTGATCACCGATGCCGAGTACGATGCACTCTTTCGTAAACTTCAAAGACTGGAAGAACAGTATCCCTCCCTTGCCTCACCCCACTCCCCAACCAAACGCGTAGGAGGAAAAGCCCTGGAGCAATTCCGGAAATCCAAACACGGAATCCCCATGCTTTCACTCTCCAACGCACTGAACGAGGAAGAATGGATTGCTTTTGATGAAAGACTGCACAGGTTCCTCGAAGCAACGGTCGACCAGCAGTTCGAATATCTCGCGGAACTCAAATTTGACGGCCTTTCAATCAACCTTACCTATGAAAACGGACTTCTCTCCCGCGCTGCAACCAGGGGTGACGGCGAAACAGGCGAGGATGTAACCGACAATATCAAAACCATCCGATCCATCCCCCTCAAACTGAGGACTGCAAATCCACCCGAAAAAATCGAAATCCGAGGTGAGATTGTTCTTCCCATAGAGGCCTTTCTTGCCCTAAACCGTGACCAGGTAGAACGTGGCGAGAAGACATTTGCAAATCCCAGAAATGCTGCGGCAGGGAGTCTTCGGCAGCTCGATTCCAAGATCACTGCCTCCCGGCCACTTACAGGTTTCTTTTACGGCGTCGGTGAGGTCACCGGCTTCACACTTCCGAAAACCATTTCTGCTTTCGAGGATCTGCTGGAAACGTGGGGATTTTCGGTAGGGAAACAAAAACGGATTTGTGTTGGTTCAAAATCGGTAATCGAGTTCTATCGGGAAGTTGAGGCCATGAGAGATTCACTCCCCTTCGAGATCGACGGCGTAGTGGTAAAACTGAACTCATTTTCCGCGCAACAAACCGCCGGGTTTATCGCCCGTTCGCCACGGAGCATGATCGCCTTCAAGTTTCCGCCAAAGAAATCGGTAACATTGATTGAAGACATCCAGGTCCAGGTGGGTAGAACCGGGGCACTTACTCCTGTTGCAATCGTGAGTCCCGTCAATGTTTCCGGAGTCATGGTCAAACGCGCCACCCTCCACAACCAGGATGAAATTGACCGTAAAGACATCCGAATCGGTGACCATGTGGTAATCCAAAGAGCGGGCGATGTGATTCCGGAGGTGGTTGAAGTACTAAAGGAAAAACGCAGGGGCGATGAACGAAGGTTCAGGATTCCTGACTCTTGCCCTGTGTGCGGCTCATCGGTGACCCGTGAACCCGGAGAGGCTGTTTCCCGATGTTCGGGCCGAAACTGCATTGCCAAACTCAAAGAGCGCATCAAGCATTTTGCCCAAAAAGATGCGCTCAATATCGAGGGTCTTGGAGACAAAATCGTCGATCAATGGGTCGACGAGGGTTTGGTCAAACATCTTCACGACCTTTTTGAACTCAATTACGACGACCTTGTTTCACTGGAAGGCTTTGCGGATAAGTCCGTTCGAAAGATCCTGAAAGCAATCGACGCATCTCGCACTCCCGAACTCTACCGCCTGATCTTCGGGCTCGGCATCCGCCACGTGGGAGAAACTACCGCAAAGCAGCTCGCTCTCCACTTCAAGTCCATGAATCGCCTGATCAACGCTGGGCGCGACCAGCTCATGGAAGTGGATGGCGTTGGCGATGAAATGGCCTCCTCCATCCTTGCCTACTTTTCGAACCCAGAACATCGCGAGGAACTCGAAGTCCTTCTCCCGAAACTTGAGCTGATCGAACCAAAACCCTCCGAAAAAGCTCAGATTTTTGAAGGAAAGATTTTTGTCCTTACCGGCACTCTTCCGAACCTTGGTCGCTCGGAAGCGGAGAAAATCATCGAGGATCATGGCGGAAAAGTTTCCGGATCAGTCTCAAAAAAGACAACTTTTGTTCTTGCGGGGGAGGAAGCGGGTAGCAAGCTGGAAAAGGCCCGCTCCCTCGGTGTTCCAGTGATTGATGAAGCCGACTTTCAAGCGCTGCTCCGAGGCCATTGAGGCGCGTTACTTTCGCTCCAGTTCACGCAACTTTCGCTCCCAGAGCTCCTTCATTCCGGAATACTGACTGAGGAACTGAGATATTTTGAACCGCGCTGCGGTGAGATTCACCGAAATCTTTTGCAGTTCACCGATCTTGAACTCGAGAAGTCTGACCTTTTCAATTGGAGTACGTCGCTCCACTCCATTGAAATACAATTGATACAGCTGGTGAGTTTGCTCCATTAAAACGCGGGCTTCATGAATCTTTTGATCTATCTGTGTTGAGGTAACCGCCGTTCCACTCCCGGGACGTGCCCCTGCACCTTCAAAAGGTTCCTTCTCCGGACGTCGAAGAATCCCCGTATCGGTTGCCTCCTTATCATCCCAAAAGCTTTTGCCTCTTTTGTCATCCTTTGGCATACCTTCGATCTTATCATGAAAACAAAAACACGGTACACCTGTCAGAGTTGCGGTCACAGTAATCCCAAATGGCTCGGCAAGTGCCCCGAGTGTGATTCGTGGAACTCTTTTGTAGAAGAAACCACAACCGTTTCAAAAGATTCATCCATCTCTGCGGTGCGAGAAACCTTCAACGGCCCCTCCTCCACCCAGGGAGCTATCGTTCGTCTCGGTGACCCTCTGTCAGAAGAAGGGGCCCGGGGGCGCAGTCGGCATTCGACCGGATCCTCGGAACTTGACCGTGTCCTGGGCGGAGGAATGGTCCGTGATGGGTTTGTCCTGATCGGTGGCGATCCCGGCATCGGAAAGAGCACGCTTCTTTTGCAGGTTGCCCAAGGCCTGACCGAAAATGCCGGAATTCAAAAGGTACTTTATGTTTCAGGCGAGGAATCCATTGAGCAGATCCAGTCGAGAGCCCGAAGACTCAAGATCAAGAACGAAGACAAGATTTATCTCGCCGCAGAGACTCAATTTGAAAAAGCGCTGCTCATGGTGAAGGAACTTCGGCCCGAGCTCCTGATCATGGATTCGCTGCAAACCTTTTCGACAGGGTTCGTGGAGTCAGCACCGGGAACCGTAAGCCAGGTCCGTGAGGTGACTTCACGATTGATGAACCTTGCCAAGTCTGCAGGCATTGCAGTGTGGCTGGTAGGGCACGTCACCAAGGAAGGCTCGATTGCGGGGCCAAAAATTGTAGAGCATTTGGTCGATACCGTTCTCTATTTTGAAGGTGATTCCGGCCAGACCATGCGTCTGCTTCGAACCGTGAAGAATCGGTTTGGCAATACAAACGAACTTGGTGTTTTTGAGATGACCTCCGATGGACTGATGGATGTCGCAAACCCCTCGGCACTTTTCTTGTCCGAACGCAAGGAACAGGCCATGGGCACTGCCATTGTGGCGACCCTCGAGGGTTCGCGTCCGCTACTCGTCGAGCTTCAAGCGCTTTGTGTACCATCCCCATTTGCCACTCCAAGGAGAACTTCGGTTGGACTTGACTCCCAGAAGCTTGCAATTCTGACAGCAGTTCTGGAAAAACATGTGGGCGCATCCCTCATCAATCAGGATTTATTCTTCAATGTCGCGGGTGGCTTGAAACTCACGGAGCCGGCATGCGATCTGGCTTCCATGGCTGCAATTTATTCAGCGATTCGAGAACGGCCAATATCCTCATCCCTCGCCTTCCTCGGTGAAGTTGGGCTCACGGGAGAAGTACGGAAAGTGAACCAGATTGAACTCCGGGTGGAAGAAGCCAAAAAACTCGGGTTCACCGAGATCGTGATTCCATCGTCACAAATGGACCGGACATCAAAGATCAAGGGAATCAATCGGATTCCGATCGCACATGTCAATGAAATCGCCAATCTGATTTGATCAGCTGGACAACGAAACACGAGCTACAGACAGGGACCAATTCTTCATCAGAAGATCCCGCTCCCCGGGAGTCATCCGTGGAGAAAACTCCCTTTCGAGCTTCCATGCTTTCTTCACATCGCTAACCGAACTCCAGATCCCGGAACCCAGACCCCCCGCGAAAACCGCACCCAAGGCAGTGGTTTCAGTGAATGCAGGCCTGAAGAGATTACGCCCCAGAAGATCGGACTGAATTTGCATCAAAAGATCATTCCTGCAGGCTCCTCCATCAACACAAAGTCCCTTGATCTCGGCACCAAGATCCTTCTCCATCGCACTCAGGATGTCGACATTCTGAAATGCAATTCCTTCAAGTGCGGCGCGCGCGATATGCCCACGGGTGCTTCCTCGTGTGAGTCCTGAGATCATGGCGCGGGCATTGGGATTCCAAAACGGTGCCCCCAGCCCGGTGAATGCCGGCACAAAAATCACGCCTTCCGACGAGGGAACGCTTCCTGCCAGAGCCTCGATCTCGCCAGAATCTCGGATCATTCCAAGACCATCTCGAAGCCATTGGACCACTGCTCCCGCCATGAATGCGCTTCCCTCCAGCGCGTATGTTGGCGAAGCACCCACCCCGGACCATGCCACCGTCGTGAGCAATCTCGACTTGCTGGTCCGAGGACTTGCTCCCGTGTTCATGAGCAAAAATGCACCGGTGCCATAGGTGCATTTGGCCATTCCCTCCTCGACTGCGGCTTGCCCGAGAAGCGCCGACTGCTGATCCCCGATCATTCCCGTGATCGGAATCCCGTCGGGCAATCCTCGCACTCCGGATGTCTTGCCGAACTCTCCGAAGGTAGGACGAATTTCTGGCAACATGGAGGACTCAACACCAAATACGGACATGAGACCGGGATCCCATTGAAGAGTCTTGAGATCCATGAAGAGGGTCCTCGAGGCATTGGAAGAGTCTGTGGCATGAATTTTTCCGCGAGTAAGTCTTGAGAGCAAAAACGAATCAATCGTGCCTACCGCGAGTTCTCCCCTTTTTGCGGAAGAAGCAACTGCTTGATCGTGATTGAGGGCCCACTCCAGTTTTGACCCGGAAAAATAAGGGTCCAGCAAAAGTCCGGTTTTCTCTTGTACCATGGACTCCAATCCGGATTTCTTCAATCCTTCACAGCGATCCGCGGTCCTTCGATCCTGCCAGACGATGGCCCTGCGGATCGGCGCGAGGGTTTTCTTGTTCCAGAAGCAAATCGTTTCACGCTGATTCGTGATTCCGATTGCGACGATTCGCTTTGGATCGACTCGAGTAAGGACGGAGTCCAGCCCGGCGCAAACACTGCCCCAGATCTGTTCAAGGTCGTGCTCTACCCATCCTGGCCTTGGAAAGTGTTGCTCGAAAGCCGTGTACTGTTCGGCAACCTTGTTGAGCTCGCCATCCATCACCAACACCTTTGTACCGGTGGTTCCCTGATCAATCGAAAGAATGAGCGGTGTCATCTTTTTTTTCCTCGCAGTTTTTGTTCCATGAATTTCCAAGCTGCCTGGGCCGCCAGTCTGGATGTTTGATCCTGTAGATCCAGGGGCGGGGAAAGCTCAAAAATTCCCAGTGATGTAACTTTTGGATCTGCTCCAGCGATTTCCAAAATGCTGTAGATCTCTGTTGCCGTAAAGCCCTCTGGCTGGGGGGCAGAGACTCCGGGCGCCAGTGCAACACTCATCGAATCAAGATCAAGCGATATCACCACCACTTCACACTTTCGCCTGAGGCGCTCAAGTGCCTTTTTGAATTCAGGGACAGCCCTCCCGAATCGAAGTTTTTCCATGGGAACTGTCTCGATCTTTTGTTGCTCCGCATACTCCCAAAGAGACTTCGCATTACAATGACTCTGAATTCCAAATTCAATCAGATTGCGGGGCTGAATCAAATCCTCTTCAATCAATCGCCGAAAAGGTGAGCCACTGGTCATTACCGGAAGATATTCGCGCAAATCAAAATGGGCATCAAGATTGATGCAGCCAATTCGAGTGGATCCGGCGAGACTCTTCTTAATCCCACGGATCCAGGAATAGGCATAGTCGTGACTCCCGCCCACTGCGATCAGGGCATCCGTTCGAGGGTCAAGTTTCAAATATTCTTTCTCCGTGAGTTCCGCTGATACTCGATGATTCTCCTCGAGATCGGCACCCATGGTGACAAGACGTTGATTGCCGATGGACTCGAGAACAGGAATCCTCCCCTTCAGTCGATGAAGAAACTCGAGAAATTTTCCGGGACCCTCTGCGGCGCCCGGACGCCCGTTCACATTTTTGACGGCAAGATCGTCGGGAAATCCGAGAACCGTGAACTTTGCCTTGCAAAAATTGCCTAACCCGTCATTTTCCATTAGACTCAGAGTGAACGGAAAGCACCAAAAAATGAATACAGAAAATGAAAAAAGGTGGTTTGTTTACATTGGCGATCAACATGAGGGCCCACTCAGCGTGACGGAGGTTTTTGATCGCAAAAAAAAGGGACAAGTTCTACCAGAAAGCTACGTCTGGAGGGAGGGAATGGCCGACTGGCTGATGCTCTCGCAGGTACAGGAACTTAGCCAGGCTCTTGAAGCAATGAATCCATCCACCATACAAGTGGGTGAAGAAATCCCAGAACCCGCGCCATCGGAAGTCCCATCGCGGGAGAGTCCTTCCGGCC
>JAGWXK010000024.1 GCA_018969905.1 Bdellovibrionales bacterium | reverse complement strand
GAGTCTGAGGCAGGCCTTGGGCAAAGTGCCGGGCGCCACCTCCCGGGTCTTCATTGAAATCCAGCATCGTCCTTTGATCACGGTGGGCGGGGACAGCTATTTAAGTGAGGCCCTGGAGTCTGTCGGGCTGAAAAACGTATTTTCAAGCTTACGGGCGGGCTATCCCAAAGTTTCGATCGAGTCTGTTCTTTCCGCGGATCCAGAGCGGATTTTGATCATGGATCATGCCGGCGATCCGGAGGAGCTTCATGAATCAAGGAAAGACTGGTCCCGGTTTCAAACCCTTTCGGCGGTTCGAAACCGAAGAGTCGAGTTGATTTCCGGGGATGATTTCGCCCGCTGCAGTCTACGGTTGTTAAATGCCTTGAAAGCGCTAAGATCAAGGCATGAGGAACGAGATCCGTAAAAAATACCTCATTGCGCTGGGGGTTCTCGCGGTAGCAATCCTTTTATCCCTTTTTCTTGGGCTGGATTTTAAAAATGCCTCTCTTTTGGTCCGGGAGCTTCGCATTCCCCGGCTGATTCTCGGAATCTCGGTGGGGGCCGGACTTTCGCTTGCGGGTCTTGTGCTCCAAACGGTTTTGGCAAACCCCCTGGCGGAGCCCTACACTTTGGGAATCGCCTCGGGAGCGGCCTTGGGTGCCGCAGTTGGGGTATCGCTTCAGATGGGTTCACTCTTGTTTGGCATGAATCCCGGAGCCATTCTCGGCGCAGGTCTTAGCCTTTTTGTTCTTTTTCGAATGGGAGGCAAAGGCATTGTGGGACAGGAGTCCATGATTCTGATCGGAGTGATGATCAGTCTCTTTGCGGCCAGTCTTCTGGCGATCTGGATGGCTCTTGCTGATCCGCTCGGAGTTCAGACGGTGAACTTCTGGCTGCTTGGGGATCTCTCGAGGGTTGCGCTTGGACCTGCTGTTTTTCTCTTGGTGTTGGTGCTAATGATGGGGGTGGGATTCATTCTGTTTTCAAGAAATCTTGATGCCTTCCTTTTTGGGGAAGAAATGGTCGAAAGTTTTGGGGTGTCTTTGCCGCGCACCCGGATGATTTCGATCCTTGCGATTTCTATACTGGTCGGACTTTGCGTAAGTTACGCGGGAATGATCGGCTTTGTGGGGTTGATCGTGCCTCATTTGGTGAGGCGCTGGCTTGGTTTGCAGCGACACTTTCATCTGATTCCTTTTGTTATGCTCTGGGGAGCCGCACTCCTGGCGATCAGCGACGCCTTCGCCCGAACGCTCGGAAGTCCGCATGAATTGCCCGTGGGAGCTGTTACTTCGCTTCTCGGCGCCCCGGTATTCATGATGCTCTTCCTGAGAAAGAAACGGGGAGAGCTTTCATGATCCGCGTCTCCAGGCTTGAGGTCAAAAGTCCGAACGGACCAAGTCTCCTTTGTCCGTCGGATCTTGAGCTACCGGAGCGAAGCGTGCTCGGAGTTTTTGGCCCGAATGGCTCAGGTAAGAGCTCTCTTTTAAAGGCCATCGCCGGCGAGCCCTCGGCGGTCGTGCGTTCTGGAGAGGTGATCGTGGAAGGAGTTCCGATCGAACTACTTCGCGAACCTGCGGAACGGATCAGGCGAGTGATGTATCTTGGAAGTGACTTTCGATCACCTTTTCAACTTACGGTACGGGATCTTTTTGAGTTGGGAATCGAGTCGGCTTCCGGAAGGCTTTTGCCGGGCTTGAATGCCGGCGAGCGGGACCGGATTTCAAATGTGGTGGAGTCTCTGGATCTGCTGTCCTTTCTGCCAAGGACTTTTCAGACCTTGAGTGATGGTGAGAAACAGCTCGTGATGTTTGCTCGTGCGCTGATTCAAGCCCCGAAAGTATTGATTTTGGATGAGACGTTTTCAAAGCTTGATCTGGACCGTCTGATCTATGTTACCCGAATCATCCGCGCCTGGACCGCGTGTGGAATGACCTTTTTGATTTCCTCCCACGATCTGAACTTTCTATCCGAAGTATCTGATCAGATGGTGTTCCTGAAAAAAGGGAATATCATCGCGGGAGGCCCGGTTGATTCAGTCATGAATGAGTCAAATTTGCGGGAACTTTTTTGTCAGGTCGCGCCACATGTGGTTACGAGCCCCGAATCGGGGCGACGAAAGATCCTCTATTAGGAACATCTGGGGAAAGAAATTGAAACCGAATCACAAGCGTATTTGACGGACTTCTTCCGGGGACAGGGACCTTAGAAAAAATCGAGCCTTTTCAGGCCATTTTTTGCACGCTTCAGAAGCGAGATTGATCGCATCGTCCCTGTAGCCCGCGAAGGCTGATGCAAGAATCAGTTTTTCATATACGCGCGGGTTCTTAATTCCCCTGCGTACGATGTTTCTACCTTCATTTACAACATCTTTAATGTCGTGAGTCGGACTAAGGGTCAGATAGCGTGCGATCACCGCTTCATCGCTTCCCGGAGCAAGCTTGTTCAGCCTCCGTAGAAACGGATCCGCCTCCTCATACAGTCCATACTCAACGAGCGCTTCAATGATATAAAGAAGATACTGTGTTCTGCCGGCAGCGCTTATTGCTGCATTCTCAAATACTTCGGTTGCCAGAGGGTTGAGTTTTTGTTGAAGGAAAAACCGCCCCGTAACGGCAAGTGCCGATACCATATGTTTAACGAGCTCTTCACTCCGTTCATCGATTTCGACAAAAATCCTGTAAAACGAATCAACATCTTGAAAGTTTCTTGTCATGACCGAGAGCCTAAGGACGGTTCCAAGGCGTTTCGGATTCGCGGGGAAGTACTGTGCCAAACGCTTCATCACATCATATGCATCCGGATATCTTTCTTGTTGATACAAGAGATCGAACATGCCTGCGAGGCACTTGTAGTGAATCTTGTTGTATTGTAGGCCATCCAGATAACTCTCCTCGGCATTGTTCAGGGATTTCATCATGAACTCCGCCTGTCCCATGTAAAAACAGGCCAAAGTAGGAGTCTCAGTCTGGTCCTTGGCCTCCCTGAATTTCTCAATTGCACTTTTATGATCGCCCTTGAAGAGCAGATTCTTTCCAGTGTCGATGAGTTGAAGATAAAGATTTGGTTGAAGTTTTGTCATGACTGCCGATTCAAGGGCTGTCTTCATGGAATCAAGTGTATAGGGCTTGATAATATAGGTGTCGACATCCTCCTCGGCGGCCTGGGCAACCGCTGACTGAGAGGCATTCGCGGTCACCAGCACGAAAATACTGTCCTTAATCCCCTCATTTTCATGAAGGGCCCGTTGCATCTGAATGAGGTCAAGACTGGACTCCTTGCCGACCATGAAGTCCGCAAAGATGATCTTGTGTTTGGTTTTTTTCAATTCCTCTCTGGCTTCTTGAATTGAACCAACAAGGGTCATCCGGCTCCGATTTGCACCAAATTTGACAAGGCATGATGCGATGTTGGTTCGGCTGCTTGAAACTGCATCGATGATAAGAATGCTATTTGAGGAAAGATAAGTATTCAACAACTTCTCTGAATCGTTGAGATTCTTCATCTAGCCATTTCCCTTGGCCCTCCTGAAAAACTCCAGTATCTCGTCCTGCCGTCTCTTGATTGACTCGCGAATCCTGAATATTTTTCGATAAGAGTCCGGATTGAGTTTGACCAAGGTCAGAAACTTTTTTTCCTCTGTAAAATCAGCTTTTGTAACGACCCCCTCAAGTTTGAAGCTGAACCTGTCCTTGAGATTTTCGGATTCAACATGAATTTCGATAGTACTTCCAACGCGATAATTCGTTTGTATGGCGATTTGAACAACCGGCTCATTGTCGGAATAATTCAAGAGTTCGACATCAATGCCGTTTATTGTGGAATGGATTCCACATTCTTTCATGGCGTTTGCGCCAAGCGGGATCTCGAGTTCCAGGTGACCGGCACGATCGCCGGAAGTAGGGGCTTCATCATCGAACTCGCCGTCGAGCGCACCCCATTCCTTTCCCTCTTCCTTTGTTAAATCATGCGTGTTCCATGCATTTGGAGGAATTTTCTTTGAATCCTGCTTGTCGAACCACGGCAGATTCGGTGGGTTGCTCAATGAGAGGGAGATCGCTCCTCTGTCCATTTGCTCGAGTTTGTAGTAGTAGTCCTGTTCGAAGGTTTCTAGAATTTGTTTGAATCGGTCTTTTGCTTCGTTTGAATTTTCCGCGGCCAGGATCTGATTCGAGGATGAAGTCGCAAACCTGGAAGCAATGATTTTGCCATCAAGCACAAGATGCAAACCGGGCTCCAACCCCACAAAGGCCCAGCGGTGAATCGTCCAATTGAACTCGGGTTTCTTTCCGACAAAAACCCAAGTCAGAGGAGTAATGTCGAAAGTTTTTCCGAAGGTGCCCGGCGGTTCCCTCGGTCCCCAAGCCCAAACCGAGTCGGCACTCGGAAATAAATTGTCGTAGTTCTGAGTGAGTCGCCATCTTCCGGCGGCGGGGCTCGGTCCAATGATCTCGATCATCCACTGATTCTTGTATTTGTGGATATAGGGTGTCTTTCGCAAGAGCCAGTAATCTTGTTTGACCGAAAGAGGCCTCAAAAGCATCGGCGACTCTTGATCCGAATTCCGTCCTTCCAATTGCCCAGAGGTTTTTTCCGGCTTATTTTCAATAATTTCGTAGTCTGAAGTGTCTGACCTGTCGCGCTTCAGATTGGCGAGATATCGGCTAAATTTGATCGTAAATGCTTTTTCCGAAACCTGGTAGGGAATTACTTCAGTGCACCCCGCTCTTATGAGCAAGTCATCAATTTTCTGTGACACTATCTTTGAGAAAACAGCGACGATCGTGTTCTTTTCACGAATCGCATTGCGGATTGTTGGGAGAACCTCATGGAGGGTTACCAACTCCTCCGGTGAGGAGATATGGTACAAGAAAATTACTTTTTTCCCCGTCGAAATTGCCGCCAAAAAATCTTCTTTGCTGACATTGGTCACGCAGTCAATATCGTCCTGGAGTGACTGGGTATATTTAACTACCCGTGAGTGTGACTCTGGATAACTCTGTGCTTTCGAAAACATAACCACAGGCTTCGATCCGGTCAAACTTGGTGCATTAGATCTTGATTCAGAATCAGCAGGGTTCATGCTCTTATTGTGTCACGCGTTACGAATGGAAAAAAGATCAAAAAGTAACTTTCATTCCGGATTCAGGTATGTTTTCAGTCATTCCGGCACAATCGTCTCGATGGTAGGGGTTGAACGGATCGTTATTCATGAGGCTAAAAGAAAATCTGAACGGAGCCGGACTGCGCGGTTCCGTTCAGACCGGAGGAATGTGCCGATACTGTCCGGTGAATTGCGGCCTCTAAGCTGATTTTTGGCCCCACCCATCCGAGTCCGAATCCATAACCCGAACCCCGGGTGTTGAAATGAGGGATCTCTGAGTCAACGAAGCGGCCAAGACGAAGGAAAAAATCTTCCAGCATCCCGATCTCAGCACCTGCAGAATAGCCGCCTTTGTTGCCACCCGGATAGTCCGGAGAGAAAAACGGATCGAAGTAGAACTGAATTTTTCGGGCCGCAACCATTCGAGTGGCCGCATAAATGGTTCGATGAAGATTTCGGGCTCTTTGAGCCTCGCCGGAAACCAGGTTGTCCACGATCAGCGCAGCGTTCAGCCACTGAGTTGCAATCAACGATCCCGAAGCTGTAAAATCAGTGGTCATTCGGTTTGATGGCTGCTCAAGAAGAATCTTGGAGCCTAGACCGATTCCCCATTTTTTTTGGAATGCGCTGCTGGCACCAATGTTCACTGCCGCGTTCTGTTCCCGCTTGGTAAACCCAAGCCCGGCCTGAAGTGACTCCGTTCGGGAATCTTGAACGGATACGTTGTAATTACGCCCTTGTTCAAAGCCTGTGAAGGAGCCACTTAAGGTGTAGATCGGGGTGAAGGACCCATAGGAGGGATTGAGATATATGGAGTCGGTAAGCCAGGGAGCGGCACGGCCCGCACCCCCGAGACCGAGGGTGCGCGAGCTTTGAAATTCGACTGCGTTTACACTGGAAATCATTAAGAAAAACAATAAAGCGCATGGTCCCGTCCGGTGTGTTTTTTTCATTCTAATCTTTGGTTAACGTGGATAAGATGCCATAGCAATATGAAATCGAAAGTAAGAAAAGCGGTCATCCCTGCGGCGGGTCTTGGAACTCGCTTCCTTCCAGTAACAAAAACTGTTTCAAAAGAGATGATTCCAATCATTGACAAGCCAATGATCCACTACATCGTGGAAGAGGCTCTCGAGAGCGGTGTTGAGGACATCATTTTGATCACCTCCCGACACAAAGAGGATCTTGAACGTTATTTCGACTACAACTACGAGCTGGAAGATCGCCTGATGAAGTCAGGCAAGGTCGAAATGGCACGTGGAATCAAGAAAATCGCGGAAAGTTGCAATGTTATTTGTGTTTACCAAAAAGAGCCCGCAGGCCTTGGACATGCGATCGGCTGCGCGCGTTCCGTGGTGGGGGCTGAACCTTTTGCGGTACTCCTTGGAGATGATCTCATTGATTCGAATATCCCCTGCACCCGGCAGTTGTTGGATGTTTATGAAAAAGAGGGGCTCAGTGTCGTTGGAGTGATGGAGGTTCCCTTGTCGGAGACCTCCAAATACGGAATTGTTGGCGGATCCGTTTTGAGCGAGCGGACGCTTCGGGTAGAAAACCTGATCGAGAAGCCGGCACCGGAGGATGCCCCTTCCCGTTTCGCCATTCCTGGAAGATATGTTGTGGATTCATCGATTTTCGAGTCGATTTCAAAAACAAAGCCCGGAAAAAATGGGGAGATCCAGTTCACGGATGCTCTGATGGATCTTGCGCAAAAGAAGGGCCTACTTGCGTACCGTTTTGATGGTGATCGTTATGATACGGGAGACCGGATCGGATATCTCGATGCCACATTGACTTTTGGATTGAGACGGCCTGAACTCAGGGCGGGAATCCTCGCCCTTCTTGAAAAACACGGGAAGGGTGAAAAATGAGATTCCTTGTCTTGATGATCTTTTTTTTCGCATCCCCAGCGAATGCCTATCTTCCTCCGGCGGGCTTCGTGCTCGGGCATGCTGTGACGGATAGGGCCGGACTCAAGAGTCTTGAATGGACGGCTAAAGTAACGGATCTCAAGAATCGTGCAGCATTTAAAGAGGTCCTCAGACTCGATTTTATTTCAGGAAAGATCAGTGCCAGTTACCAATCACCTACCGATGAAGCTCTGGGAGGCATCCAGGGTCCAATCTCGTTGCTCAACAAGCTCGGCCGATTCTGGCTTTGTGTTTCGCTCGATCCGAACATCGCCAGGGTAAAGGCAGCCCTTGAAACGCTTAGGGTTCTTCCCGGTGAGACTGAGGAGACCCGTCTCGAGCGAGTTGGAAACCAAATTGCATGGATGTGGGGGGTGGATGCCCTGATCGGTTTTGAGAAAGATGAGTTTACTCCACTGATCTATCGCGAAAACGCTGATCCCAAGGCGGACGCGATTATCTTTCAGGGGTTTGCGATTGCCGCTGCGAACTCGAAGGTGCCAAGAAATGTTTTGGTACGAGTGAAAGATGAGGATCTTTTTAGTTTTGAGTTGAAGTCCATCAAAACGGATTCCCCTGCGATCAAGGAAAAGATCTCGATCGCGGCTCCACAGCTTCCTTCGGTCAAGGAATGGATATCTCTTGTTCGTTAAAGTAGCCGTACCCAGGCCTCTTGAGACGTTTTTTGATTATGGATATGACGCCGAAGAGCTCGGGCCGATTTCTGTGGGTGACTGGGTCCGTGTGCCTTTTGGTCGATCCAAACTGAATGCCTGTGTGATGGAGATTTCAAATGAAACGCCCGCTCTTCCCAAGGGTGTCGGAATCAAGAGCGTTGCAGAACGATTAAGTGTCGAGTTTCGACTTCCAGAGGACATTGTGAAATTGTGTCGCTTTGGATCGGAGTATTACCAATACCCCATCGGAGAGGCCATGTTTGTTGCCGCACCTCCCAAAATGGAGAAACTTCTCGGCACACGTCAGGAAAGCGGTTCTGAGGAACAACTGGTTTCCAAGCAAAAAAGAGAAAGGCAACTCACTGCAGAACAGAGAAAAGTCCTCGAAGGAATTCAATCTGCAATACAAGATCGACCCGACTCCGCATTCCTCCTTGAGGGTGTTACAGGGAGTGGAAAAACAGAGGTGTACATCGAGCTTGCCCGATCCATTCTGCATTCGGGGAAATCCGTACTGATTCTAGTGCCTGAGATTTCTCTCACCGCCCAATTGCGGGAAAGGTTTCAGTCCAGTCTGCCTGAAAAGGTTGTGCTCTGGCATTCCGCTCTTTCTGATGGACTTCGGCAAAACCAATGGCGAAAGGTAAAGAACGGGGAGATTCGGGTTGTGGTTGGTGCACGTTCCGCACTGTTCGCCCCGTTTCGAGAACTTGGCTTGATTGTGGTGGATGAAGAGCATGATGCCACTTACAAGCAGGAGGAGCGGTTTCGATATCAGGCCCGCGATCTCGCCCTTTTCAGGGCCAAGCAAGCGGGAATTCCGATTGTCCTTGGAAGTGCGACCCCAAGTCTTGAGAGCATCCATCGGGTTCGAGAGGGCCGAGTCATTCATTTGAAGCTTGAGAGTCGGTTTTCGGGGAGTGCGCTTCCGGTAATTCATCCGGTATCCATGATCGAGGAACCTCCGGTAGGAGCGGGAACCGTGAAGACTCCACTTGCCGAAACCACCATTCGTGCCATGCAGGAGACGATTGATCGAGGAGAGCAGGTCATGATCTTCCTGAATCGTCGGGGCTATTCACAGTTTCTGTTGTGTCAGGGTTGTGGTTGGGTCGGAAAGTGTGATCAGTGCTCGATCTCCTTGACCCATTATCGAAAACGCAACGAGCTAAAGTGCCATGTCTGTGGCACCAAAACAAAAGTCCCGGAAACCTGTGGTGAATGCGGGGGGACGGAACTCTTCGGGATGGGGTCGGGTACCGAGTCGTTGGAAGAGGATTTATCCATGGTTCTGACGGGGGCGAAAACCTTGAGGCTGGATCGCGATCAAATCACCTCCCAAAAGCGTCTCGAAGAGACCCTCGCGGAGTTCAGGAATCTTCAGGCAAATATCCTGATCGGGACACAGATGCTTGTGAAGGGGCATGATTTTCCCAAAGTCACCTGTGTTGTTGTGGCAAGCGTCGACTCGCTCTTAAAGTGGCCTGACTTCAGGGCCTCGGAGAGGGCATTGCAGACTCTGATTCAGGTTTCCGGTCGGGCCGGTCGGGCCGGTCTTCCTGGAAGGGTCTTTCTACAGGGATATGATTTGGACCATCCCGTAATCAAAATTTTAAGGGGAGAAGGATCTCTTTCCGAGTTTGTCACCGATGAGCTTGAAATGCGCAAGATGCTTCACTATCCGCCTGATTCCCGGTTGGTGCGCTACCGGTTCGAGCATGAGCAGGAGGGGCGTTGCAAGGAGTTTGCCTCCCGAGTGGGGTCGCTTGTTCGCGGGGAGCTCGGGGAAGAATTGGCCGACCGGGTTCTGGGACCTTCGGAGGCGCTTCTTTTTCGCGCACAGAACCGCTATCGATATGATCTCTACTTCAAAAGCCCGACGCTGGATCTTCTTTTCAGGGTATCCCGAAGTGTCCGGCGGGTGTCCGCGGAGGCAGGAGTCAATCTAGTGGTGGACGTGGACCCGTATCATTCGTAGACTGATCTTGTGGAAGAAAAGACACTTTCAGGCAGAACCCGGAAAAAAGTAAAGGCGCAGATGGAGAAGGCCAAACGTGAGCGAATGGCCAAGCTCCTGACCAAGCGGATGGAGTATGCCCGCAATGGAGCCACTGCCTTCAAAGCTGGAAACCTTGAGGAGGCGCTGCGGAATTATTTCGGTTATATAGAAATTCTGGAGAAGATCAAGGAGGTCGGGAGGGATGAGCTCCAACCCAAAAACTTTGATTTGAAAAATGATATGGCCGAACTCCTTTTGCTCACCGGGGTATATTGGGATCTTTCAAAGATCCATGATCTGGGAGGAAAAAAATCCTACGACCGATTTAGGTTTTATTTGGATCGCTTCACGATGTTTTCAAGGGGCATGCCCTTTCAGCATGTGTCGGCAGAGTTGATCCGCAAGTTTCTTGTCAATGGGAGCCCGAGAAACAGGAAAGAGCTCAAGAATGCTCATCTTCAACTCGGGGGTGGGAAATGCTTTCTTGCAACTGCCGTGGAGGACCATCTTCCGGCACGCACGCTTCCACGACTACGACAATTCAGGGACCTTCGTCTTATGGAATCAGCGGCAGGAAGGTGTTTCGTGGGGGCTTACTATTTTGTAGGGCCGTGGATTGCCAGGGTCCTCATTCGAACGCCGGAAACATTCCAAAAGAGATTTGCAGGCTTAGTGGAGAAGCTTGCCGATTCTCTCAAAGTGGGTTTTTGAATTCAGACGCTCACACTCTTCTCCGAATAAGCACATTGAGAGCCAAATGATCACGGCCTTACCCTTGATGTTGTCAAAGGGCACGAAGTGGGTGGTATCCCAGAACCGGCTATCGCGAGAATTGTCGCGATTGTCGCCCATGACAAAATAACTGTCGGATGGAACTGTGACTTTACCCATGGTTTCCGGGGTAGAGCGTAGAGTGTCCACCATGATCGTGCCTTGATCTTGGTCGAATTTCTCGTATACGACCTTGAGGTTCTCACGAGAGCCTTCGTTTCCCATGCTGTCGATCGAAGTATAGAGTTCGGAAAGTTTGTCTGCAGGGATCTCGATTTGCTCAAAGGGTTTGTCATTCACGTAGACCCGCTTGTCTTTGATCTCAATCGTGTCTCCGGGAATCGCCACCACCCGTTTGATGAAATAAATGTCGGGTTGATCGGGGTATTTGAATACAATGATATCCCCCCGGACCGGAGGGGCAAATCTCATGAAATAAAGGGGCCGGCTTCCGATCCAATCCGTGAAGGGCACCCTGAGGCCGTAGGAGAACTTATTTACAAAAATCTGGTCTCCGATCAGAAGAGTGGGAATCATGGACCCGGAGGGGATCTTGAAGGCTTCGATCACGCTGGAGCGGAGCACGAGAACGAGAAGGAGGGCTGAGGTCAGGGAAACAATGTTGTCCCAGATCTGCTTTTTCTTGGAATGGGCTCGGAATAACGGCTGTTCCTCTTTGGCGTCTTCTGACATAATGACCTCAAGTTAACCCTGTTTTCATGCAAATACTAGCTCGTTACATTGCCGGCGCCTATTTTCGGAATCTGATCCTTTCCACATCGGGGTTGGTGGTGTTGCTCTTTTTTCAATCTGTGATCACCCAGGTCAATGATTATACTTTAGCCCAGAAGGTCATCATGAATCTCTATGACCTGCCCGGCATGTGGATCATGGTGGCCCCCCCGGGCGTCCTCATGGCGACCATACTTACACTATCGGCCTTGAGCAAAACCCATGAGCTGGTGGCCTGCTACTCGATTGGAATCGGTATGCGGCAGTTGATGGGTGTGCTGTTCCCGATCGTTTTTGTGTTCAGCTGCTTTTCCTTGGTCCTGCAGGACAGGATTTTGCCTGCGGTGAATGAAAAGAAGAGTCTTTTTTACTGGAAGGAGATCAGAAAGCGCCAGGATTTCTTTCTGGATGTGAAGCAGGAAAAGATCTGGTACCGCTCCAATCAATACATTTACCATCTCCGCAATTTCGACCCTGAGCACGGACGAATTGTTGGAATCGGAGTTTATGAATTCGATGATGCCTTCAACCTGAAAGAAGAAATGCAGGCAGAAGAGGCCATTTTCAGAGGCGGAGCCTGGGAGTTGAAAAAAGGTCGAAAGACGACATTCAACGCGAAGACCGGCTTTCCGGAGAGCGAGTCCTTTGCGTCAAGGGAACTGGTGATCAGGGAAACCCCGAAGGATTTCAAGATGATCGAAAAAGAGGTTGATCGCCTGCGAATCAAGGATTTGCTACGGTTCATACGCTCGAATCGTCAGAGCGGGATCGACTCAAAGGGACTTGAAGTAAAACTTCATAGCCGATTCAGTTTGAGTTTCATTTCGATCATCATGTTTCTCCTGGCCATTCCATTCGCGATTTCCAGGGGTCGAGAGGGAAGAGCGGGCAGAGATCTTTCCATCGCCTTTGCGATCACTTTTTTTTATTGGTTGTCGAATTCGATCTCCATGTCACTCGGTCAGAATGGAGTGCTTCCCCCGGCTGCGGCAGCTTGGAGCCCCTCCGTAATTTTTGGCTTTTTGGCGCTATATTTGTTAAGACGAATGAAGGTTTAACTTCATGGCAAAGCTCAGAATTTTCACATTTCCCGACAGTGTTCTTGCAAAAAAGGCGCTTCCAATCGCGCGTCCGGGGAAAGAGTACTTCAAGCTTGCCGACGACATGCTTGAGACCATGTATGATGCCCCGGGTATCGGACTTGCGGCAAACCAGGTTGGGGTGCTTGAGCGTATCATTGTGGTGGATACCGAGTACGATGTGACAGATCCCGAGGATCTGAAACCCGGGGAACCGATTCCTTCCGGCGAAGTAGTCAATGGGCAGATCATTTCGGGCAAAAATCCCATCATCCTGATCAATCCTGAAATCGTTTTGCGTGAGGGAAAATCCTCCATGAAGGAGGCGTGTCTTTCCGTGCCGGATTACACTGCCGAAGTTCAAAGGTCTGAAATCATCAAGGTTCGCTATCAGGACATCGACGGACTCTTGAGGACGATTGATGCGGAAGGTCTGCTTTCGGTTTGCATTCAGCATGAAATGGATCATCTCGACGGCACTTTGTTCATCGATCGGCTCAGTCAGTTGAAAAAAGAATTTGCTAAAAAGAAACTCCTAAAAGCCAGGAAGCTGGAGGAGAGGTCATGAAGGTTATTTTCATGGGAACGCCGGAGTTTGCCGTTCCTGCGCTCAGGGCTCTTTTGGGCCAGGCAGAAGTGGTGGCAGTTTATTCCCAGCCTGACCGTCCCGTCGGGCGTGGCATGAAAACGAAGGCGTCTCCGGTGAAAGAGGTGGCCCTCCAGGCCGGGGTCCCGGTTTTCACGCCTGAAAAGGTATCCATTCCGGAGGAGATCGAACGAATTCGTTCCTTTGGTGCGGACTTCATTGTCGTAGTGGCTTATGGGCAAATCTTGAGACTCCCCGTGATCGACTCCCCCCGCTTTGGAACGATCAACATCCATTCTTCTCTGCTTCCCCGATGGAGAGGGGCGGCCCCAATACAGCGGGCAATCCTGTCTGGCGACACCGTAACAGGAATCACCACGATGAAAATCGTGCCGAAACTCGATGCCGGAGACATTCTCCTGCAGGAGCAAACGGAAATCCGCCCCGACGATACAGCTGAAACACTTCATGATCGCTTGAGTGAGTTGGGAGCAAAATTGATTGTGCCTACCCTGAAAGGGATCATGGAGAATACCCTTTCAGGCATGCCGCAAGATGAAGCGCTTGTGACCTATGCACACAAACTCCAAAAAGAGATGGAGTTTGTGGATTGGAAAAGATCCGCTCGCGAGATCGATCTGGCGGTTCGTGCGCTGAATCCCTGGCCCGGAATCAGAATCGAAACGAAATCAGGTCTCAGCGTAAAAATCAAAAAAGGCAGGGTTGTGAACTATACCCCGGGTCGTCCCGGACCTGCAGGAACCCTTCATACCTTCGGTGGAGAGCTTTTTCTTCAGTGTGGCCAAGGAGCGTACCAGATTCTGGAGCTTCAAGAAGAGGGCAAGAGACCGGTGGCTGGGCAGGATTTTTTGAACGGTCTTCAAGGGCGTGGAATTGAACTGCCGCTGACCCTCAAGGAAGGAATCGGATCATGATCATTGCCCCCTCTATTTTATCGGCTGATTTTTCAAGATTACAAGCTGAGATTGAGGAGGTGGAAGGCCTCGGAGCCACATGGCTTCATGTGGATGTCATGGACGGTCATTTTGTGCCGAACATGACGATTGGTCCGATTGTTGTCGAGTCGATTCGGTCGAAGACCCGGAGCACGATTGATTGCCATCTTATGGTGAAAGAGCCGGAAAAAATGATTCCATGGTTTATTCGGGCGGGTGCCGATGTGATCACTTTTCATCTTGAGGCGACTTCCTCGCCCTCGGATCTGATTCGACTGATCCGCAGGTCAGGAAAAAAAGCAGGAATCTCGATCAAGCCGGCGACCCCGGTTCGAATGCTCGAGCCCTGCCTTGCGGAGCTCGATTTGGTGTTGGTCATGAGCGTGGAGCCCGGTTTTGGCGGTCAGGGATTCATGCCTGAATCCATTGAAAAGGTAAAGTGGCTTGTCGAGATGAAAAGAAAACAGGGTTACTCTTACCTGATTGAGATCGATGGCGGGATCAATGCCGTCACCGCCAAGACATGCAGGGATGCTGGTGTTGAGGTTTTTGTCGCAGGTTCGGCTGTGTTCGGTGCAAAAGACCGAAAAAAAGCATGGGCTGATCTCAAGGCGGTGATCGAATGAAAATCTTTGAACTTGGAAAAGCCACACTTTCAATCGAGGATGTGTCCCGGATCTCCAAGGGTGGAGTGCGGGTGCGTTTGGCCCACGCCGCTATCAAGCGGATTGAAAAATCCAATCGCTATCTCTTAAAAAAAGCCGCATCCGGGGAAACGATTTATGGTGTCAATACCGGATTTGGATTGCTTTCGAATGTACGCATCGAGGAAAAGGATCTTGCCCGTCTTCAGGTCAATTTGCTGAGGTCCCACGCCGTTGGAACCGGGGATGCTCTCGATCCAATGCGGGTTCGGGCGATGGTCTTGCTTCGCGCGGCCACTCTCACGCAGGGAAATTCAGGCGTGAGTCTTCAGGTGGTGAACGCTCTTCTTGATCTTCTGAATCATGACATCATTCCTTACATTCCAGAGCAGGGGAGCGTAGGAGCAAGTGGAGATCTTTCTCCGCTTGCCCATCTTGCATTGGTCCTTATCGGGGAGGGAAAGGCGCTTGTGGATGGAAGTTGGATGAACGGAGCTCAAGCGCTGAAGCTCCGTAAGCTCCAGCCCGTGGCACTCGGCCCCAAGGAGGGTCTTGCACTCATCAATGGCACCCAGTTCATGGCGGCTCTTGCTGTATGCGCAGTGATCGAGTCTGAGCAGCTTATGCGAGTTGCCCTCTATGCCGGAGGAATGACCCTTGAGGCGCTTAGGGGAACCTCTACCGCATTTGATGAAAAAATCCACTTGGTCAGACCACACCCGGGACAGATCGAGGTTGCACGGCAGTTTCGTGAAGTGCTCTCCCACCCGGGGAAGAGCCAAATCGCGAAAAGTCACGAGGGTTGCGGTAAAGTTCAGGATCCATATTCACTTCGATGCATTCCCCAGGTGCATGGTGCGTCTTTGGACACTCTTCGCTTTGTCCGGGAAATCGTGGAGCGTGAAATCAATTCCGTCACCGATAATCCTCTTGTTTTTGTGAGCGAGGACCAAATCCTGAGTGGCGGAAATTTTCATGGACAATATCTTGCGCTTGCAATGGATTTCCTGGCAATCGCGATGGCCGAAATCGGATCCATCTCGGAGCAGAGAATTGAAAAACTTATAAATCCTGCAATATCCGAATTGCCTGCATTCCTCATGAAGAAATCAGGAATCAACAGCGGTTTCATGATTGTTCAGGTGGCTGCAGCAAGCATCGTGAGTGAAAACAAGACACTTTGTCATCCTGCCTCCGTGGATACGATTCCAACCTCTGCGGACAAGGAGGACCATGTGAGCATGGGAGCATGGGCTGCCAGAAAATGTCTCAAGGTCATCCAGAATGTGAGACGAGTGCTTGCCATGGAAGTTCTTGCCGGAGCTCAAGGCCTCGATCTGCTAGGTCCTTTAAAAACGACTCCCAAGCTTGAAAAGATCAAGGCGCGCGTTCGTTCACGGGTCCCTTTTTTTGAGGAGGATGCCCCGTTCTACGAAGCGATAGCTGAGGTGGAATCCCTTACTCGGGAATGGTAACCGGAATTTCGATCCGGTTGTTCCCGCACCAGAATATCATCCGGTAATCGGTTTTGTCTTCTTCGAGAGCCAGATTTCCAACGGCTTTGCAATTGCCTGTGGCTTTGAGGCGTAAGCCTACGGGGTGAAGGATTCTTCGTGTTTCGGTATCTGCTACCAGGACTTCCGAGATGAAGTCATTGGCAAGGTTCGCCGGAAGGTATACCCCCGCAAGGGATTGGCCCGCATTCTTTCGCGCGGAAATGGGAAAAAAGTTTTTCGAAAAAACCATCGATGGAATGTAGCTGTAGCGATTCAGCGAGGTCGCGAATGGGCGGCCACGATCCGCAGGGTGAAAAATCAGGTCGAAATGAGACTCAGTAAAAAAAGAAATCCCTCCCCGCGCCGTGTATACACCGAGGACTGACATGAGGGAATCAAGCGGAGAAGGTCTACCCAGGACGAGATCCGAGGACCGCGGACATGCGATGCTTGAGACTCTAAGGCTCCCGGGAGTGGACCTGCCACTCAGGTATGTGCAAGGGTTTCGGGTCTCGTCGAGGGGAACAGAAGATCTCGTTTCAATCAGGCCGGCAAGGAGACGATAGTTCGGAAGTTCGAGGGGGTTGCTCTCCAGAATTCGTCCATCCGCGATTCTATGGATACGGTAGTTTTGGAGATATCCCGAACCTTTCGAAGTCAGCACGATGTCATCCTTCAGAAAGAGCAGCGGAGTTTCGTCTTTTTCGAAAGGAATGATCCTTAGACCCTCTTTTCCCAATCGGTAAAGCCTGGGTCGCTTCTCATCCTTGAAATCCGGATTCCATGGGTCAAAGGGAGGCAAATCCGGCTTGGGAGTGAGGCCATGAGAAATGAAGTGGGGCAAATAACGTCCTTCTGTGCGGACGAATCGAAAGTTTTCAGGAAAAACCGTGGTTTCAGTGCCGATTCGTATTTGCTCCTGGATTCGAAGGCCGGCATCAAAAAACACTAGAAGAAACGAAGGCCTTTCTTGAGGTGAGGTTTGGGTCGCAAAAATCGCCTGAAATGATTCATCGGGAAGGCCGTACCAATTCAGGAGCCGCCCGGATTCCAGATCCCTCAGGATGGTCTTTCGTAAAGAACGGTTTTCCGCGAGAAGATACACGGTCAATCCTTCCGGACCATCTTTCAAAAAAAGATGACTTTGAGTAGTCAGGGGTGCGACAGGGATCACGGAGCGAATACTCATGGATCGATCGGGATTGAAGTCCGGGAAAGTGTGCACGGTCGCGAATTCCGGAATCGAACGTTCATGAATCACACGTGACAGTGTGATGGGAATGGAAAAAACCCTGGTTTCTTGGCCGGCAATCCGGACCTCGGCCGGAATACTGACAAAAGACTCGGAAGAAAATTTGATCGGATAATCAAGACTCACCTCGAATCTCTCACCCGTGCGAACAAGATCAAAATGAAAGGCCCTGTTCTGAATGCGGATGGAGACATCTCTTGCATCAGCCCATCTGTTGATCCATGGAACAGTAATTTTTTTGGATATGGCATTCCCGTCCCATTCGATGACCAGGGGCGCTTTCGATTCAGGAAGAATCAAGGGCGCAGGCTTCATTCTGTATGCGAGCCCCAGATCCAGATTTCCAAAGCGACTTTCTTTTTGAACAGGTTCGGGACCTTGAGGTGGGATCCCAATCACTTCGGATCGAAAGCGGGACTCTTTTTTTGTGGCGCGTGCCGAAAGAAGAATACGGTTAACGGCCTCTCCGGGTGGAATGCCGAGTGAGAGTAATTCAGCAAGAGCACCCGATACAAATGGGGCTGCCATGGAGGTCCCATTTCGAAACTCATAACCATTTTGACCGGCAAATGTCATAGGAGCCTTTGCAAGGGGCCAAGAGCTGAGTATGGAGATTCCGGGAGCAAGCAAGTCCACCATCGGTCCGTAATTCGAGAAATGAGTGAACGCACCATCAGGACCGTGGGCACCCACACAAACAACATTGGAATAAAGGCATGGGTATACCAGGGCTTGGGTCGAGTCGTTTCCTGCGGAGGCCACGACGATAATGCCCTTTTTCCTCGCAAATTCCATCGCCTCATCCACGCTTTTGCTTCGGATCGAAGCCGGCCAGGCAAGTGAGAGATGGATGATCTCCGCCCGACGCGAGATCGCATGCATGATCCCTTTGGCCACATTCTCGGTAAGTGCGGTGCCCGATCTCTCTGTGAGCCCTTGTGGACGAATGGGCGCGTTCGGTCCACTCTGAATCACGCGGATCGGAAGAATCAGTGCGCTCGAGCTCACACCCGAAAAACCCCCGGCGCTCGTTCGTCCGGCAATGATTCCGGCGACGTGGGTACCGTGTCCATGGTTGTCCTTGACGTTGGTGGTGCCATCAATGGCATTGAAGCCGGGGCGGGCCAGGGCACCCTCGAGCACCGGGTGGCTCTCATCCACACCCGTATCGAGTACTGCAACTACCACAGGGGTGCGACGAAGGGGCAACTCGGAAATGGGATGAATGTCCTCGCCGGGTACTCCCTCGATCACTCCGGAGGTATAATGATCAATCAAAAAAATCTGTTCTTTTCCGGTATTTTCCATTCCCCAGGAGAGGCGTGAAAGGTCTGCGGCGTGAACCAGTAGGGGAGTGAAGATGGTGACTAGAAACAAAATCCTAATAGCCATTCGAGAGATACCTTGCCTCGATCTCATTGCTTGAGATCTTGCTGTCGGCAGCAATGTCGGAGAGAGGACCGGTGAGGAGCTCTTGGTCAATGAGGCCGATGGTGTTGGAGAAATAATCCGAGTCCCCATTTTCATCCCGCGTCCGATAACCACTGATGCGCGCTTGGAAGAAGGAGTTTTCTTTTCCGACCAGACCGATCAAATCCCCGATGTCGCCTGCCCTTGAAAGTGCCGATGCGATCAGGTTCAGCAAACGGATTCGTTCTTTTGCCTCATCATCATTTTTAGTCTCGGCGAAAACCACTTTTTCTTTTCCGGATAGCTTCGAACGAAGCCTGTAGACTTCGAGCATGAAAGGAGTCACGCAACCAAGATAGGTGGTTTGACCGCGAGAGGATTCGAGAATCATACCATACTGCAAGTTGATGTCTTGCCGCGAATAGGGGCCCCGGCTTGCTACCGTCCTGAGTCCCCGCTCCTCGCAGTGCCGCCGGTAGGCTTCCTCACCCATTTGCCGGATCAGCAGGTTCTGGGTTTGAAGTGTTCCGGTTTTTTCAAGATTCAAAATCTCGAGGAGACGTTCAATTCCTCCAGGATAGATGAGCAGGTTCCAATTCAGGCGATAGGCCTGTATCTTGCGCGTCTGTGTAAACTCATCCGGATTGATCAGGCTCGAGCCCGGCTGATGTTCGGCAACCTGTGAGGATAATTCTTTAATCAGCCGGAGCAATCGACTCTTTCTGAGAGACCAGCCCGTGAAGGCACGCTCGATCTTCATGAATGGATCATGCGATTTACCGGAAGTGGTTTCAATCTGGGTGTTGACCATGAATGACCTAGATTTTCCAAGGAAGTTGGAGGACGGGTCATCTCCCTTAAAGGAAGAACTCAAGTTCAGAAGCGGTTCAATTGCGCGGGCCGCAGATCCGAGGAAGCCCCAGGGATCTGATCCCAGGATTTTCGTGAGCTGACCTTCGACGACTGTCCGTTTATGATCTTCGGGACGATAACGGTTCAAAGCATCCATCGGAGGCTTGATTTCGATCCTGTGAAAATTATGTCGACGCACCCATGAAAAGGGCCCAATGCCAAACCGCAGCCTGTGGCCACGAGTCTTGTGATCGATATGGTAGGGATCAAAGTCGTCCCGGAGATCATCAGGTAGATTCCAAACCAGGATCTTGCGAATGTCCTGCTGGAATAGCTTTGCATCCCCATCATGGTCAAACTTTTCGGGGAATACAAATGCCTCTGTGTGACCCCTGCCAGAGTAAGCATTTTGGGCGACCTCGAAAATCCTGATGAAAAAGCGGGAATCCATCTGGAGTTCAAATGATCCGTTTCGAATTCTTTGAAGATAGACCTGGACACCGTCGGTGGTGCGCATGAGCGTGGTTCTGGCAAGAACGCCATAGCTTCCTCCCATCGAGACCGAACCCTCGAGAACGCCGAACGACGGAAGAAACCCGATCAATGCGCCAAGCGGCACTTGGGCAGAAACTGTGCCGGCACTTAAAAAAGAATCCGTCACGATGAAAAGCTCACCTGGCGTCATTGAGTCAAGGAATTCCTTTACGGCACTTGTGGAGGTGGAGTCCGTCTCTCCTGCGAGGACCTTTGAGAGATGAATCATGAATCCAGGGACAAAAACATTGGCCCAATTTTCCTTCCAGGCAGACCTTAAGTCCGGAAGGGGTCTTACGTGCACATAGTTTCGACTGGCTTGCGCCCCGGGTGTGACGGCCACACCGATCCTTGGAATCCCGGAAACGCCGAAAAAACCGCCAAAATCGATGGCCGCAGAAAAGGTATCGACAAGCTGGATCTGACTGTCGGAACCATAGTATGTCCCGGTCATTACGTTTCGTGCCGCATGGATGTTGGCCCCTCCAACGGGTCCCCCCCAAATTTCCAACGGCTGAACATAGGGTTCATTCGGATGATTCTGATAGTGCTCCAAAGCACGGGCGAGAACCCTTTCCCGATGGGCGTTGATCCGGTCTTCCGGTGTACGGACCTGAAGAAACTTGTTTGCCTGCTCCAGTCCGAGCGTAAGGGCAGAGTTGAGTGCGGTGACTCCGAAAAAACGTGCGAGCTCTGAGCTTCGAAGGGGATTCAGGGGATCACCATAGGTAAATCTCAAGGCATAGCCTTCATATTTTTCCCTCGTCGCTTTTCCTTTGATTACCGATCCGACTGTGACTTTCGGATCGTATCTCAAAGCCTTGAACTCTCGAATGGAGAGCAGCTTCATCAGTTCATTGACTCTTGCAAGGGTTTTTTCAAGAATCAGGGCTGAAACATCCGGAGGGTAGTGTCCGGCCCTGATGATTTGTTCCCAGTCGGAACGAGAGAGCTTCGCAATTTTCCGTGCAATCCATCTGGCGTCACCAATGGTTGTTTCATTTTGAAATGCATCAGCCCCCGGCCTTTTGAATACTAAGAAATCATTGAATACCTTGGCGGGCTCAAACGAAAAAAGGTTCACGCTTTCTGGAATATCGAGAAGGGTGAGTGGGACCAGGGTTGCGCGTAGCGACCGTCTTCCGTTCAGAACCTCTGGCGTGAGAATTCCCCAGTGCAATTGAGGAACCTCGATCTGTGCGGGCTCCAAGACCAGATCCTGAAGAATCAAATCGGGGACATTGGAATCAGGTGAATAACCTGCTGGGAGCCAACGATTCCTGGATGTCAGAGTATCGCTTGAGAGGCGATCAAGAAAACGATCACGCTCTGCAAACGAGGAGAAAGTGATCCGAAGGCGTGAATAGTATTTCGGGGAAGGAATGAGGTATCCCAATCTTCTTAGAAGTGCATTTCGAGCCATGGCTGAATGGGCATCTAGGCTCAAATTCATCTGAAAAGCTACCCTCGGATCAGAGTGAAGGTTCACCCTCGCACGGACAAGTCCTGAGGTGGACGGAAGCATGGACCCAAAGTCCACTGAATCGTCGGTTTCAGAAGCTTTCGGATCAGGATAAGGTAGGTCCGGAATTCCCACGGGGTCCAAACTCTCGGCGCGGTAGACTCGGCTTGTTTGTGGTTCCAGTGTGGATGAATCAATTTCATTCCGGCGAATGAGATCCAGAAGTTGATCGCGATCAATTGGGACGCCCTGGAAAAGCAGATCGGTAGCCGGAGCGCTTCTGGTCTCATCGAGCGGCAGGCTGGCAGAGTCTTTGCCGGCGAACGCGATTATGGGACCCAGAACGAGAAAAAGAAATGAGAAATACATTGGTCGCATCCGCCCTGCCCAAGCGAAGCCTAGCGGACGCAACTGATTTTGTCAATTATGTTTATTTAATAAATCAGGGCTTGGATTTTGGCTTCTTTTTCTCAATTTCAACAGTGGAGGCCGGGTATCGGAGTGCGGCTGCGGGCCGGTCCAAGCGCGGGAGACCCAGTTTTTCGTAAACTCTGCCGAGGTAGTTGTAAGCCACTTTGTCGTAGGGGTCTATCTTTAGACAGCGCTCCCACGCGGACTTTGCTCCCTGAAAATCATTCTGGAGGTACCGCAAGGAACCCTTTAGAAGCCATGCCTGGGCCAGGTACTCGTCCTGCTCTATGGAGTCATCAATCAGCTTGTTGGCACGGGCGAAGTCTTTTCCTGCGATTGCCTGTTGAGCCTGAAACATGTTGTCGATGACCTTGTCATTGCGGTCGCGATCGAATTTGGCCTGTCCGTTCCCGGCAAACCGGGCAGAGAACATGGCGTCCTTATAAAAACTTGTCGTATTTTCGAGAAGCGCAACGCGAAGCTTAAGTTCTTCGATCAGCTCTTCCAGATCCTTATCTTTTTTCTTTTTCGGATCCTGCGGTGGTTGCTGGGGTTCCTTCTTGTCATCTTCCTTTTTTGCAAGCTTGTTTGCATTGTCGATCTCTTCCAGGCTCATTGGATCAAGCTTTGCCGAAATCGCCAGGGTTTCTCCTTCTGAAGCGCGCACCAGGATTTCCTTCGGGCGATAATTCTGCTTTTCCACCACCAGGAAAAAAACGTCTCCTAGTTTGGCTTCTCCTTCGATCTCCACGGGGCTCACACCGACGAGTTTCTTCTCGTTGGAATTGAGGTCGCGAGTGTAGACTTGTGCCCCCGCGGGGTATGTCTTGACTGTGTAACGGGTTGCGCACCCTGAAACGACCAGTGAAAGTGCGAGGATTAGCCCGGAAATCCGGTTGGTTTTCGTCATGTTCGAGGTCTCCTTACGGCCTATCGTCCGGAAGTCCGAGCCACTTTAGCTTTTTTACTGCTGTTTTGGAGGTGTTTGGCTGCGTTTTGGGTTCCCCGAGGCCGGATATCTTGCAGCCTTGTTCGCTTCGGTGATTCCAAGGAACTTTTGTGTCTCTTTTTCAGAATTTTTGATCTGCTTTTCAACCTGCTTCAGGCGCCCTTGCATTTCCGCAAGTGATTTAGCGGCCCTGGCTTTCTCATCAGCGTCACGCAACCGTTCCTCGGCGAGTTTCAACTTTTCCCTGGCTGATGAGATTTCACGAGCCATCTTCTCGTTCCAAGTCGGTTCACCCTCGCCAACATGGATCAATGGATCTTTTCCGAAGTTTTCAGGTGTGTCGGCGGAAACGAAATCCCCGGTTTTCATCGCATTGACCGCATCATCCATATTCTGACGAAAAGCGATTGTGACAATCACCCGCCGGTTGGATTCCTGGTTCTCCGGAATCACCGCGCCTTTGCTGTCCCTGTTTGGGACCAGGGGCCTTGAGGACCCATACCCTTTTGCCGTCAATTTCGGGCTATCAAAGCCGAATTTTTCAAACTCCCGTACTACCGTGGATGCTCTCGCGGAGGAGAGTTCCCAATTGGACGGGAATGCTTCGGAGCTGATGGGACTGTCATCCGTGTGGCCCTCGACTGAAACAGAATCGGCCTTGATGCCCCTTTTCACGGTATCAATCAGCTTTGAAAGCAGGAAGTTCGAGGTTTCGTCGAGCTTTGCGGTTCCGGGAATAAAGTGCAGGCTGCCATTAAACCTGAGTTCAAGTTCCGAGTCCCTCGCAACAACCTGGGTTTTTTTATCGATACCGGAAGCCGAGATGACATCCTTGATTTCATCCTCGAGTTTCTTCACTGTGGGGTTGATCTTGATTTGCCCACCAAAGTATCGCGCAACGTCCTTCCGTACAATTTCGAATTTCTTTTCATCCACCCGGCTAAAAGAATAGAGCAGAACGAAGAAGCCAAAAAGGAGTGTCATCATGTCAGCATAAGACACGAGCCAATTGGATTCATCATGGGTGAGGGGTGTGTTGGTCCTGTTTTCGACCTTGCGTCTTCGGCGTGCGATTTTTTGAATCACGTTTTCCGGCCCTTCCCCGTATTTTTTCTCACTCGGATTCTTCATAGTTTCCCCGGTTTTGAACCTTCAGGCGGCATCCTTGTATGCAGACCCGCTACCGAATCCGGGGCCGCCAATTCGGTCCTTCTGGTCCAGAAATGATTTTAAGTACTCCGAGATCATGAGGGGGTGGCGTTTCTCCTGGATCATCATCACGCCCTCTTTGATCAGCTGTCTCATCACGGCATCCTCGTTTGCGACCTCCTGGATTTTTTCAGAGATTGGAATAAAGAGCAGATTCGCAAACACGAGTCCGTAGAAGGTGGCCACGAGCGCCGTTGCCATTGCCGGACCGATCCTGTCCTGGGCCCCGGGCTCTCCCAAGGTTTGTAGCAGTGAAATCATGCCCACTGTGGCACCAAGAAGCCCGAACGCCGGAGGAAACCTCGAAATGGTATGCCAAACCTTCACCTCGTCATGATCTCGCTTCTTTTTCCCATCAATATTGTTCTGGAGAATTCTCTCCAGGTCCTCGGCATTAAACCCGAACTCAACCAGCATCTGCATTCCTTCCTTGAAGAACGGATGCGCAGATTCCGGGATTTGAGCAAGAGATGCCTTGGGATTGGTGCGATAGATCTGTGCGGTCGCAACGATTGAGTCGATCATGTCGACGTAGCCGTGATCCTCCTTCTTCAGTAGTTTTCCAAGTACGATCTTCAGAGCTACCAGGAGTCGGGAGAATGGAAAGCACAACAATGCCACGGTAAGCGTGCCCCCGAGTACGATTACCACCCCGTGAGGATCGAGGAAAAGCTTATAATCCTTTGTTGAGCTCGAGATTACATACGTCATTACGCTCAAACCGCTGATGATTCCCAAAAAACCTGCCAAGTTCATAGCAACTCTCCTTCAATTTTCTTCATGCGACCTTCTTTGTATCCTCGTATTCGCGGGTAGTCTCCCCCGACATTCCGCCCGTTTGATCTTGATCGCTCCAGTAGTCGGCCACCTTGAACTTCTGGGACTCAAAGTGTCGCTCGATGATGGAACAGATCTCGCGTCTGCTCTCTGCGCACTGTGATTGAGGCAAGTTCATGTCTCCATGGAGGAGGTCGTTTTGGATCATCATTCCCTTTTTGTTCGGAAGTAGCTGGAGGAATTCCTCCGCAAAATTCCGGTCATAGCCTGTGAGTGCGCGTTGAATCAGGTCGGATTCAAGATTTTCAATCACCTTACGCGTAAATTCCGCCGGATAGTATGGAATGTCTTGGAACATGACCCGAACGCGACGGAGCTTCTCGGCCTCGGCAGGATGTTGGTTGAAGAGGTATTGGATCAGTTCCTCTTCACGCCCGGCCGGAAGGCTGCGCAGAAACTCGGCCGCGAGTACCGGACCATCTGCAAACACCGAAGGATCTTTTTTGATTCTCTCAAGGCTTGCAAGGTAGCTCAAGACTCCGCTTTTCACCTCGGTCTCGGGAAGTTGCTTGATTCTGGTCAAATGGTAAAGAATCTCGTTTTGTTTGGATGCCTCAAGACCCCGTAGAAAATCGGTCATTTGAGGCCCGGTGCAGTACACTCCGATCAGTGCGATCTTGTCCGGCGCCTCCCGATTCAAAAGATCGATTCGTTGATTGTCATTGAGCTTGAACACGAATCCGAACGGATTTCCATCCTCCTTCGCTGTTCTTTCCAGAACATAAGACAGGGCAAACCGATGAAAATAGTGGGCAGCCTCAAAGATTTCAACGATTGAAGGTTCCACCTGCCGGGTTCGGAGGGTAGACCCTATTCTTGCCCAGGATCTGGTCTCGAGATCACGGAAAAGCCGCTTGGATTCGTGCCAGCCTATGGCTTCCATCACCATCACGGATTCCCTGACATGGCCCTGAATCATGAATTCCTCCACCGCCTTGGCTACGATCGGGCCATAATCCGTACAAAGTTTGTGGATTTCGCTTTTTTCGAAAGCCATCTTTATCTCGAGTTCGTTCTTTTGCTCGTCTGTGAGAACATTCGGATCCACTGTGGGCGCCGCTGGTTCCTCTTTCTTCTCTTCTTCCGCTTTGGCCTCTTCATGAGCCCGCTTTTGTTCGATCAGGAAGGCTTGTTCGGCTCGCTCTTGCTGTTTGGCTTTCTCTTTTCGTCGCTGAACCCACAATAGAATTCCGGTGAGTGCCATCATTGCGACAAGCACCCAAAAAGCGATCATTTTCGCAGAGAGCTCCGGGAACCATCTTTGATCGGCAGGTTTCGGGTAGGGTACAATTCTCGCCGCGCGAACCACCGAGATGGAATCCCCGGATTCTTCGCTCAGATGGAGCTTGCTTCGAAGGATGTCTTTCACAATCGAATCCCGGTCTGCTGGAACGTTCTCGGTCAGTATGACCTGAATGTCGACCTTTTGCTTGAGTTCAAGCAGAAGGTTGTTTGCATCCGAGAAAGAGGCTGGATCATTGATAGGGAGACCCGGCATGAACTTGCGCTCTATAGTGTCGCTGTACTCCTTTAGTTTACGGTCATCATTCTTGATCGTGGCACTGATGACCAGGGTATAGTCTTCGGGCGCGATCAAATTGTCGAGAATGTTTCGAACCTTTTCTTGAAACAGGTTTTCTAGGGAAGTGGATTCCTCGCGAACCGAAGTTTGGGCAACGGTTTGAGCAAAGCTCAGGGTCATGGTTGCCTGGAAAAGGACGATGCTCAGGAGGATCATCAAGACACATTTCAGTTTAAAGTTCGTTTTCATGCGGATTTCTCCTGAGTCTTCTGGCGTGTTTTCAGCGAGGAGATCGCCGATATGATTTTTTGATTTTCCACCTGTTGAATTCGCGCGGACAAAAGGAGTCTTGCGTAGTTTGACTCGGCAAGGGTTACGATCCGAGGATTCTTGAGTAACCATTGATTTACGAGGTCAAACTTATCCTGGTCCAATTCCCCGAGGAGTTGGTTGGAAAACCGGGTGGAACAGTTGAGTGAGGCTTTTGCAATTGTGTCGGTTTTCTCGCGAGCAAGTGCCAAACGGCGGATCGACGGTTCGCTATTCAGGATCTGGTATGTGGATGGGATCGGTGTCTCGGCAACGGCGGGCTTTTCCACGGGTACTAAGGGGGCGGACTTGCCGCTGCGGATCTTGGTGTTCGCGGTGTCTTCAGGCTGATTCTTGCTGCGGAGCCAGGCCAATGCGCCGATGCCCACCATGAAAAGAACGGAAAGCAGGGCTATGGCGGTCTTTGGATATTCCTTGGGCGGGCGCTGGTTTACCGAAATGATTTCGCTGTTGAAATTGTCGGTTGAATTGATCTTGAGTTTCGCGCGAATTACCTCATCAATCAGGGTCTTTTCTCCGGCGGGAATCGTCTGGTGAAAGATTACACGGATGTGTTTTTTTGCAATCAATGCGTACAGCGGACTATCCAGAGGTCGGGTATAGTTGGGATCATTCATTTCTGGAAGGCCTGGCAGGTGGTTCGCCGCCTTCATTTCTTCGTAGGCCTCCAGTTGTCCTGGATTTTGACTGAAGTCCATACGGGCAATCACCGTGAGTGCGAGTCCTGGGTGAATCCCATTCACGATGTTACGCGTCCAGGATTCCCAGGTGTGTTCGAAGTGCTCGATTTCACCGGCGGTAATGGTGTCCGCACCCATGCTGACGGCGGGGCTGATACCGAAAAGGATCGCTGCAATCAGGACA
>JAGWXK010000136.1 GCA_018969905.1 Bdellovibrionales bacterium | reverse complement strand
ACCGATTACTGTAATTTCCATACTTGGACTCCCCTGTTTTTTGTTGAATGATTACAACTTATAACCATTCTGGCTCATTTGAAGCCGTTTAGAAACAGGGCGAGTCCATTCCATTAGTTTGTGCTACCCTGCCTATCAATGAGTTCCCCACCCCCTTTGATCCGGCACACCCCTTGCTCAGCCTCTACTCATGTTCCCGAAACTCTTTTTCTGCCAGGGCTGTTCTATCCCCTCTCGAACTCCACTCTGCACTCCTTGCAAGGAATCCCTGTATTGGAATGAGGAACTTCTTCCCGCTCCCACCCAATCGATTGAAGCCGTAGCCCCCTTGCTGATTTCATTGGAACGAGGGCAAAAGATCATCCGGCGTTGGAAAGATCACCGCGGCTCAAGCCTTGCCAGGCTTCTTTTTCGAATGCCCACAGGCCTCAGACGAAAGCTCCTTGAGCTTCATTTTCTTGCCGTCATTCCCATCCCCCAAAACCAGACGCGCTCGTATGAACGGGGACATGATTCCGCCAGGGAAGTAGCCCGATTTTTCTCGGAGAGCCTTGGCATCCCGATCCTACCCCTTCTTGAGCTTCGGGATTCAAACCCACGACGCCAGACCGGGATGAGCAGGTTTGATCGGGATTTTTCAAAAAACCCTTTTGGAATCTCAAGGAGTCTAGATCGCACAGGGGCCGTGTATCAAAGAGTTCTCGATCAAGAAAATCGAGGAACACCAGCGCGATTTTTGATCGTCGATGATCTCATCACCAGCGGGAGCACGCTCTCAAAGGCAAGTGCTGTGATCAAAGACTGGATTCCGGACTCGCGGTGCTGGGCTGGCTCGCTTGGGTTTCGTCCAAGGCTTGCAAATGCCCGGGCAACTCAATGTCGCTCAGATCCAGAGCCGCCGGAGTTTCCTCGAGTTGCACTTCCGGAAGCGACAGTCCAAAGTGACGTGCCACTTGCTCCATTGCCTTCGACTGACCAAGGGCGTCCATGAAAATCACGAAGTCCGGATTTTCGGCACTGGTCTTGAGTTCACCCTCGGTGAAAAGCGCCGACTCTTCAAATCGAACCTGCTCACGCTCAATGGTAGAAAGAAAATCCTTCTTTCCGTCTGGCAAAAACTCAGCCCCTTCGAAGGCCCGATTGAGTGATTGCTTGAGCTTTCGAAGCTTCTTCATGATTTCGTGATTCTCTTCGCACTCGGATGGATTCAGAAACACCGTCCAAATCGAACGGGTGGGTTCCGCAAAATACCCAAGCACATCCCGATCAAAGGTCTCGCCTGATTCGCGATTCATCGGAATCACAAGCCCACGTGAAATCGATTGCTTGAGCGGCACTGAATGATGGAACACCACTTGAAGCGCACCCATGCGAGAGGCGGGCCGGATTCCCTTCATCTGGTTTTTGAACACTGTTTGAAGCTTTGGAAATGCTTTCAATGCGGAGGGATCATCGCAAAAATAAAATCGCTTGAATTCGGTCAGAATGCCGTTTGAAAACTGGATCTTCCCGCCCTCTTCAAAAATCTCGAATTCCAGTACGGGTGCCCGCTCCACGCGCGTGATCAGGGGATGGGTCTCGAAACTTGCACGGAGTTTTTCTTCGATCAGGACCGGATTCAGACCCTCCATCCGACATTCATCCTCTCCAAGGTAGGAGAGCTCGGGGAGCCAGGTCTGCTCGGAAGCCTTTTTCCAATTGGAAAGCTTGAATGCCTTATTTTTGAAAACCCGGTGGCAGAGTCCCTTTTCAATCCGGTTCTCATAGGCCATTGCGAGAGAATCCGCGGCAGAGGTCAGCGCCGCAAGGGCCATCTCACTTTTCATGTGGGGCATCAGGGGAAGAATGGGGGCGCTGGATCCCGCAACCCAAACCACTCTCTCGTTTCGTTTGATCAATTCATGGATCAAAAATACCGAGGAAGAGCCTTCACCATAAACGAGAATCGGAGCATTTGAATTCATAGAAACGTACCCCCCTTTTTCCCTCAATTAAATCGACAAAGCGCGGCGGAGTCTAGTGAAAAATCTTGTCAAAACCCGAGTGGATTGCCATATTGACGCGACATGAAAAACTTATGGAACCGTGTATTTTCTTCACTCCAACGTTTGGGCCAAGCCCTCATGGTGCCGGTCAGCGTGCTTCCGGCCGCAGGACTCATGCTGGCCCTGGGGCGACTCCTGTCTGACCCTAAATTCAACTCAGATCAGGACTCAATCACAGCGAAGCTCGGAAAAGTTCTGTTCTCTTCGGGCTTAAGCGTCTTTGAACAGCTTTCGTTGATTTTTGCCATCGGCGTTGCACTTGGATTTACGGGATCTGCGGGCATTTCAGGGCTTGCTGCCGTCACTGGCTATTTTGCCTTCGCTACGGTTCTGAAAACCTTTGGAGATATCCTCGAGCTTCCGAATGCGATCAATGCGGGCGTTTTGGGTGGAATCGCGGTGGGTGCACTTGTTGCCGCCCTCTACAATCGTTACCATTCGGTGAAGCTTCCGCCGGTTCTTGGCTTTTTTTCCGGAAAGCGCTTGATCCCGATCTTGTCGGTCGCAGCATCCGTACTCTTGGCATTGGTGTTTGTCGTAATCTGGCCTCCGATCCAAACCGGAATCCATGATTTTGGTGAATCCGTGATGGGTTCGACCTTTGGCCCGAGCATCTACGCATCGGTGAAGCGGCTTTTGATTCCGGTCGGACTTCACCACGTGTTTTACCCGAGCTTCCTTTATGAATTCGGAACATTCACTGATGCTGCAGGAAAAGTGCTCCATGGGGATGCCACCCGCTACTTCGCTGGAGACCCGACTGCCGGTCGCTTCATGGCATCTGAATTTCCGATCATGATCTTTGGTCTGCCGGCCGCAGCCCTTGCCATGACCCTTCGTGCGCGCCCCGAGAATCGAAAAATGATCGGTGGCGTGATGCTCTCAGCCGCCCTTACCTCGATCATTACGGGAATCACAGAGCCCATCGAGTTCGCCTACACCTTCGTGGCGCCTGCTCTGTACCTTGCCCACGCCGCGCTCACGTTTTTTGCAGGCTACCTCACTTCGATGTTTGACATCCACCTGGGGTACACGTTCTCGGCCTCTTTGATTGATCTCGGACTTGGTTACTTCAATCAGAAGAATACAAGCCTCCTGTTCTTGGTGGTGGGTCCGATCATCGCACTCTCCTACTTCTCGGTGTTCTACTGGGCGATCGGCTTTTTCGGATTCAAAACTCCGGGCCGTGAAACCGAAGACACCCTCACTGCGCGGATTGAGATTCCCGGAGCACTCCAGGACAAAGCCCGCGAAGTCCTTGCTGCAATCGGTGGTTCTGCGAACATCAAGAATCTTGATGCGTGTATCACCAGGCTCAGGCTCGTTCTTAAAGATGACCAAAAACTCATGGCCGATGTTCTGAAACGTCTTGGGGCTGCAGGGATCATGAATGCGGGCGGCGGAAACGTGCAGATCGTTTTTGGGGTGGAATCGGATTTTCTCAAAACCGAAATTGAAAAAATCATGCGCGGCACATCGACGGACTCCACAAAGAAAATCCTGTCGCCGTTAAAGGGCATTGTATTATCACTTTCTGAGATTCCGGATGCGACCTTTAAAGAGGAAATGATGGGAAAAACGATTGCGATCCGGCCAACCTCGGGAGTCGTGGTTGCGCCCTTTGATGGCGAAGTGGCAACACTCTTCCACACCAGGCATGCGATTGGTCTCATCGGAGCGGATGGCGTCGAGGTTCTGATTCATGTGGGAATCGACACCGTCAAGATGAATGGCGAGGGCTTCAAGGCGTTCGTGAAATCCGGAGACCGGGTCACCCGCGGCCAGAAGCTCATTGAATTTGATCTGCCCCTCATCGCGAAATCGGCAAAATCGATCATCACCCCGGTCGTCGTGACCAATCCCGAAGCCATGAAAAATCCCGTAGCCATTCCCGTTGGCCAGGAAATCAAAGCAGGAGACGCATTATGGAACTACTCTTGAAAATCAAAAACGCAGAAGGCCTTCACGCGAGGCCGGCAGGAATTCTTGCAAAAAAGGCGGCTGAATTCCAATCCAACATCCAGATCTCGGTGGGCGGTCAGGTGAAGAGCGCAAAATCCATCATGGCACTCATGAGCCTTGGCCTGAAAAAGGACCAGGAGTTCAAACTGATCATCGATGGTCCCGATGCCGACAACGCATCCCGGACTCTCACGGAGCTTGTGAACAACGAATTCAAGGCCTGACCCACGTGTCGTTTCCAAGCAGTCAGCACCCCTTTGGTCCGAAGTGGATGGCAACCGGCGTTTCAAAAGGAATCGCAAGCGGGGCGCCACTCATTTTACATCCGCCTCGTGAAGTGGATTCCAAGCGCCCCTATCAGGATGTGGCTTCTGAAGTCGCTCGATTCCAAGAAGCCTTGCGGCTCGTGGAATCCGACATCGGATTCCTGATCGAGAAAACACTCAAGGAAGTGGGAAGCGAGGAGGCTGCGATTTTTGAGGCCCACCTCATGATGATTCAAGACGAGGAACTCAGAGCCCCCATCTTCAAGCAAATTGAAACTGACGGATTGATCCCGGAGCTTGCGATCCGAAACACTTTTGAGATCCAGATCGGTATCTTCGAAGCTGCGGATTCGGAGTATCTCCGCGAGCGGGCTCTTGATTTGCGGGATCTTGAGCGACAACTGCAGGCGGCCCTTCATCCAGAGTCCCGACCGAAACTCAGGTTTGACTCCGACGGTATCCTCGTGGCCGAAGACCTCACGCCCTCCCAGACCTTGCTTCTCGACCGGACGCGCATCAAAGGAATCATCACGGAAAAAGGCGGAGAGACCTCCC
>JAGWXK010000023.1 GCA_018969905.1 Bdellovibrionales bacterium | reverse complement strand
AGGCATGGGTGTGCTCCAGAAAGCGATAAACACTTTGTTCAAGTTCGAAGTCTCCAGGAATCTGAAAGGATCGTCCCTGGTACCAAAGTCCATCCTTGGTTTGCTTCATGCGGTCTCCCATCGCGTGCCATAAATTACCGGCCTCATCCCGAAATTTCGATTTTTGATTTTCTTCCAGGTTCCCGAGATATTCCCCGCACACATGCTCGCCGCTCACCCAAAGAGTCCTCTCATCCAGACGATCCCTGAGACTGCTCAGGATTGGGCCGGCCAGGAGAGCATGTAAATACCCCTGATCACGAGACTTGACGACGGATTCCCTTGCATCCACAAAAGCAACCGGCTCGACCTCACTGCTTCCGTATACATGAAGGAACCGGGCACTTGGAAGCGTCCGAAAGGCCCTCTCAAATACGGAGCACTCGGTAAGGGCTCCACCCACATGAACGGATTCAAGGGTTTTCGGTGCAAATCCGCTCGAAATGAACTTCTCTAGAAATGCGGGTCCGCACGACAATGTCCGGGGAGCAAGATCACGGGGAAGATCCCGAATCATCCGGAGGTGAGTGGGCTTCCAGCCTGTCGGAATGAAGATGGTTCCCCGCCCCATGCCCAGATTGGCAAGAGTCAGATTTGCAAAAATCGCAAGATCGGGTCCTTGAAACGAATCAAGTCCCGCGCACTTCCGGATCTCATGATTCTGGGCTGAAAGAATCCGATGTGTTCGAACGACCCCCTTTGAGCGGCCTTTGGTTGTCCCGCTTGTAAAGGTAATGATCGCAGGATCATCAGGCGCTACCTGCTCGACTGCAAGGTCTTGACTCGCAGTCGATTCACTGCAAAGGCCTCGGGAGGATCTCCAGTGGGGAATGCTTCGAATCGCTCTCACTCTGCCCCCCCAAAGTCTGCCCAGAAGGGATGAAACAAATACCGAGGGTTTCATCCGCAGAATGACGCTCTCGATTTCACTCACAGGCAGGAAAGGTTCGACCAGGATGACTTTTCCTCCGAGGCCCAGGGCTGCCATCACGACTGCATAGAATTCCGCACTGATGGAGTCCGCAAGCAGTAAAGAACTTCCGGAACGAAATCCAAAACTCCGAAGAGATTTTTGCGCCCTGACTGCACGGTCCATCAATGAACCAAAATCAGAGGGCGATCCATCCAATGGGAAAAAAGCCATTTTCCTTGGTGAGGGATCGCGATCCAGAAGAAGACGCAATGAATTCATGCGTGATTCCTTCGGGGTTTCAAAAACACATGAAGTGGCGTTTTCAAACCCAGTGTGATCCTGAATTCAGGCTCAGGTATATTCCCCTCGGAGATCCGATATTCAAAAGATTGAAGCAGGCGGACAACAATCAGCTTTGCCTCCAGCACGGCAAAATGCCTTCCCACGCAGGTCCTGGGGCCCATACCAAAAGGAAAATAAGCGCCCTTAGTCTTTTCCCGAAGCTCCTGTGTCCATCGATCCGGATCAAATCCGGAGGCATCTCGCCAAAGCCTCGGATCCCGATGGACCAGGTACGGTGACAAGAACAGGATCTGCCCCTTGGCAATGCGATAATCGCCAAGGGAATCCTCACCAAGTGCGCGTTTGGTCCAGGCCCAAACCGGGGGCTGCAGTCTCAATGTCTCATCCATCACACACGATAGGTAGGAAAGGGCAAGAACATTTTCCGCACGGGGCACTGAACTCCCGATGTCGGAGTCTATTTCTTTTATCAATCGACCAAGCACCGCCGGATGAGAACCTAAGTTTACAAGAATCCAGGACAAAAGATTCCCGGTGGTCTCAAACCCAGCCAGTAAAATCGATACAGTCTCATCTCTGAGCTGGAGTTCGTCCATCCCGATTCCGGTATCCGTGTCAACAGACTGAATCATCTGAGTCAGGAGATCCACTCCCGCGCGACCCGATCTGATCTCCTTTTTCTTGCGTTCAATGTAGCGATAAATCACCCGATCAATCTCGCGTCGAGCCTTTTGGAACTTCAGATACCGGGGCAATGGAAGGGAAAGCGGCAGAGGAAACAACTCATTGAATCGATAAGTCAGAAAAAAATTCATGAACTCCATGGGCTCCTGAAGTTCGGAAAAGTCTCCGTGGTCCACTTCCCCAAATAGAGCCTCCAAAATGATCTCGAAAACCATTTTTTTCAGGGCCATTCCGATTTCAATCGGATGATCCTGGGTCTTGCTTCTGTCGGCCAGGACCCTGATAAAATCATCGATCTTGCGGTTCATGAGACCTTCGAGTGCGGCAACCGAAGAGGGATGGAATCGCGGCTGAATCAAGCGGCGTTGTTTGCGCCATTTTTCTCCATCACTCATGAGGATTCCATCACCCACGAGATCACGCAACATGGTCGCCTTGTGGTAATTCTTCGCATTACGATGTTCTACGTGAATCAGGTCCTCCGGCCGCTTCAACAAGGTTATGTTGTGTTTGCCCAATCGAAACGCAGTCAGCGGTCTCCCGTCATCCCTGAGAGAACTGAGAAAGCCAATCTTGTCCCTTCTGTACTCAAAAAAGCTGCCGAGCAAGGGAAGGCCTGGTACCGAATGCACTCCTGTAGTCATGGATCGCGCTCCAGAATTTCGGGATCATACATTTGGATTTTTTCGCGCCTCAAGGCATCCGGGTAGAGTTCGTTTATTTTTCGATATCCGCTTCGATCCAATCCCTCCGGATAATGAAGATAGTGTCGAATCACCACTCGTGCTCCGGGCTTGAGAGAGGGACCAATCCGACGAAGAAACTCACGCTCCATTTCACCCGTAAAATAGGCTGGAACATTTGAAAACGAGACAAAATCCACGCCTCGCATCTTCTGAATGACGGAAACAAGGTCATCATGATGAAAGAATATCCCTCCTTTCATCGCATGTTCCTTTGAACGTTGGAAAATCTTTTCGTCGGCTTCAAGGGGAAGGGCCTCTCGGCCAATGATCCGACCCAGAAGACTCAATTGAAGAAAAAAGTTCTCGCGTGCAAGCCCGCCTGAAAACAGTTTCCAAAAGGCATCCTCGTAATATTTCACGTAAGGCATTCCCGAGTTGTTCACCGGAAATCGACCTCGATACAACAGCGCATTGAAGGTCCGGGCGCTACCCGCGAGCCGGATGAGCGCCCGAAATCTTGATCTGGGGAACTTCTCCTGGATGAAGATTCTCTGTTCAGCAAGACTTTGAAATGAGAACAGCTGATCCAGAACGGATTTACCAAGAAAAATCCGTGCCAATCTTGAAAAGAAACTGAAGGTCTGCTCCCATTTTCCGGTCAGAGTGATTGCATCCCAATTCACATTTTGAAAGCGTTCCTCCACAATCCTGTATGAATCCGGAGCAAGCTGAAAAACCGCAAGGCGCTCCTTGCGCCATTGCCTGTTCTTGAGCGGGTCTTCCGCGGTCACCCAAGGGTACCAAAAGCGGAGAAACTCCTCGTGTGTCAGCCTTCGCAAAGTTTCAATCCGAAGTTCGCACAGTGCCAGCTGCGCCCTCGAAATGTCGATGATGTGCATTTCTCCCGGCCGCTTTGAAAGAAGAGGCAAGATCCGCGCGCCACTCCCACCCACGGCGGCCACTCTCCCCTGGTCGGGTTGAAGAACCTCTGTCTCAAGAGAAGGGTCCTCATTTGCCAGGGTGTAGTTGAGTTTTTCAAAATATCGAAATCCCACGCCCGCGAATCATAGTTCATTGACCGAAGTCATTAAAACTGAAAATATCCGAAAAATGCGACTTCTTTCGATTCTCACCCTCAACCAGCTCAAAACCCGTAAATTACGAAATGGCTTGAGTCTTCTTGGCATCTGTTTTGGCGTGGCCCTATACACTTCAATCGATCTTGTAAATGAATCCACTTTACAGAGTTTCCGTTCGGGCATAGAAGCGATGAGCGGCAAGGCAACACTCAGCGTTCTCGGAGGGCCCTCCGGATTCCCTGAGTCTGTTTTGGGGAAAATCGAAGGTGTACCCGGGGTGGCATCAGCGGTTCCTATCATTGAAACCCAAGCCTACTACACCCCCACAGGCACCGCATCCACTCAAACCATCATGATTCTCGGGGTGGATCTTCTCAGGGAAAGCTCGGTACGAGCCTATCAGGTCCGGGACGGAGGAATGATTGATGACCCATTGAGTTTTTTGAATCAACCCGACAGCATCATCCTGACCACGAAGTTTGCAGACCTCCATGGCTTGCAAGTGGGCGACACAATCTCCATCTCCACTGCATCAGGCCCGCGCCGCTTCGCAATTCGTGGCCTGCTCACCCCGGAGGGACCTGCAAAAGCATATGGCGGTAATCTGGGAATCATGGACATTGATGCCGCCCGCTTGCAGTTTGGAAAAGGAGAAAAACTGGATCGGGTGGACATTCTCCCCCGCCCCGGATTCTCTCAAAAAGAGATTCAGGAAAGACTGGAAGATGCGCTTCCAAAGACACTCTCGATTGAAAGCCCCGCATCGCAGGCAGGAAGCATGAGACGATTGGTAGAGGGATATCAGGGACTTCTGTCATTTATCGGATCACTTTCACTCATTGTGGGTTTGTTCCTTGTTTTGAACTCCATGACCATCGCCCTTGCAGAACGCAGACGCGAGCTCGGCATCCTCCGTGCCATCGGAGCCGATCGAAGATTTCTGATGCGGAATCTTCTGGAGGAGGGATTTGCAATCGGCTTTACGGGCTCGATCCTGGGTTTGCTTCTAGGACGCTGGGTTGCCGGCGGAATGGTCGGGTTGATCAGTCAGGCACTTTCAAACCAGTATCTGATCCCGGTGTTTGTTGATCAACTCGTGATCACACCGATTTTGGTTCTGAAGAGCTTGGGCCTGGGAACCCTGACCACATTGATTGCAACGGCCATTGCCGGGCGAAAGGGACTTGATGTCGCCCCACTGGAGGCGGTCCGCGGGCATAATTTCGAACCCTATGCGCCGGGATGGCTTGCCCCAGTTAGCGGGATCATGCTTCTCGGATTCATTGTGCTCGATGCAAGAGCCGGTCTGAGTCATGGAATGCCGCTGATTCGGATATTGAATCCGTTTTGTCTGATTTTCGGTGCAGTGCTCGCAAGTCCTCTTTTCGTGCGCATCCTGATTCGCGTGGTCAGGGCTCTGATTCCGTCCTCGACACTGCGGCTTGCGTGTGAAAATCTTCTCCGGAACGCCCGAAGAACCACCTCGAACCTAATGACCCTGATGACGGGTCTGATGTTGGTCATGGTTCTTTCGCTTCTCAACGGTAGCATCAAGCACAGTGTGCTTAGCTGGTTCCGAAATACCCTATCTGCGGATCTCGTCGTATCCTCTACAGGAAAACTGTTGAGTTTCCAGGTCCAACCCCTTTCGGAATCCCTTCGCGATGATTTGAATCGGATCGAGGGGGTCGATGTCAGTGAGGGGATCGGCGTCACAGGACTTCGGTACGTCAAACAGATCTACGAAGGAAAAACACTTGCGATCAAGGCATTTGACAAACCCCATCCAAAACTCCGTAACGCATTGATCGAGGTCAAGGATGGCGGAAATCCCGAAGATGTCCGAGCCGCATTTTTTGAATCTGTTGAACCAGTCGCCTTGGTTTCTGAGAACTTCGTCCTTCACTTTCGAAAAAAGAGCGGAGAATGGATCGAGCTTCAGACCCCCACAGGAAGCCAATTCTTCCGGATTCTTGGGGTCGTCTCCGAATTTACCAATCCCGAGGGGGTGATTTACCTCAATCGCACTACCTACAAAAAACTTTACATGGATGACCTGGTGAGTGGCTTTTTTGTCATGGCTCAACCCGGTATCACTCCACTGGAATTGCGCTCAAATCTCGATCGAACACTTGGAAAAACAATGGGACTGATGGCCACTTTAAACTCGGAACTGAACCGTGATGCGGAAAAAATTGTCGATGAGAGCTTTTCTTATACCCGTGCCATCGAGTGGTCAGCTCTTCTGGTGGGACTCTTCGGGCTCTTCAATACCGTTTTAGTCAGCGTTCTTGACCGAAGGCGGGAGTTCGGGGTGCTTCGGGCCATCGGCATGAACAAAACACAACTCATACAAATGGTTCTGGGTGAATCCATGCTTCAAGGAACACTTGGAGGAATCGTATCCATCGGAATTGCAGTATTCGTTTGCTATTTTTGGGTGATGGGGACGCTCTCAAGCCTTATGGGATGGGTATTGACCTTTTCAATCCCTGCTCACGCATTGTGGAAGACCTTTTTCGCCGGTCTTGGGGCGGGAATTCTGGCCGGAGTCCTCCCTGGAATCCGCGCATCCGAGGTGCCCATCCGGGAAAGCCTTGAGTCCTCGTAATTAAATTTTAATTGTTTACAAAATCGAAATCATTGATTAGCCTCCATCGGGCATGGAGCAGGAAATCGCATTCTTGATCAATGAACGCTCGGGGCATGGTGAGGCAAAAATGTTGGCGGAAGCTGCACGAAGGGGACTTCCTGATGCCCGCATCTTTTCAACCACTCCCGAGTCCGCCCTTGAACTCACTGAACTCTGTAAGAATCTTTCCTCGCAGGATATCCGCGCTGCGGTCGTCTTCGGAGGCGACGGTACCTTGAATTACGCGCTTCGAGGTCTGATCGAGAATGCGATTCCACTTTACCCTTATCCGTCCGGAACCGCCAATGACCTTGCAAGTGAAAATGGAATCACTGGTAGCCCGGAACAACTCGGACGACTCGTCGGTTCAGGATCAGTCCGGGATGTTCGTGTGCTTCAGGTGAATGGGATTCCATTTTCCACGATTTCAGGAATCGGAATCGGCTCCAAGGTTTGTGATGAGTTCAACAGGATGCGAGGACGATTCCGATGGATCCAAATGCTTCCCAAGCGATTGAACTGTGAGATCTATTCGTTGCTTGCCACAAGGGCAATGATCCGGAACTGGGGAAAGGGGCACCTCGTTCGCTTGATTTCTGATGAGGTCAATGAAGTGGTCCACACCTCGATCCTGATGGTTTGCAATCAGTCCACCTTGGCCGGAAATCTGAGAGTTGCTCCCGGGCAGACACCGGATCAGGACACTTTCACAGTGCTCTATCATCGGGATCCCTGTGGTACAAGCACTCTGAAGGCTCTCGCCAAAATGAAGATTGGGCAGCTCGATTCCACCTTTCGCTCATTCAGAACCAGTCGGCTTCGAATCGAATCTTTGAATGGAGAGCCTCTGCAGGCATTTGGAGATGGCGAGATCCTGACGTCAAGGCCAACACTCGATTTTGGCATTCATCCAAAGAGACTCAGGATCTTCAGCGACTGCTGAGGGCTGCATAGAAATCGGACACAGGTGGAATTGCGGGGACATCCTGAAAGACAATTGGCAGTCCCTCGGCATGAAGGGGTGCCGCTTTTGCATCAAGCCAGGTTGCAAACTGAAAAGCGCTGAAGTGGGAGAAAAAGAGCCACTTGGAAAGACCAAGGGTTGACTCCTTAAGGGAAAGCTCAAGGCGCCTGTTTTCATGCAAGGGGGCAAGATTAGCCACGCGAATCACGGACTCTAGCATATGACGAAGCATTGGATGAAACGTGAGATCTGAGCCAAGGCCATTTAATTCTCGATTGGCGGCAGAGGACGCTCCCTCGAATCCCCCTGTTCGGTAGGCTCGCAGAAGGGCTGTGGCAATTTTATTCCCGCTCCGCGGTGAGAAATGAGCGAGTGAGGAGGGAGAGAAAGGGAGTTTTTCCTTAAAATCCGGCACCTTCTCCATCGACAAAAACTCCTCCTTCACAATTGGAATTCCAGCCGCGTTAAAACGCCTAGCCCATCGATCCGGAATTCTACAAAGAGGAAGAGCCATTTGCTCTGACAAAAGAAGCCAACGCGAGATCGCCTCAGAGCGCCCCTCCGATAGACTGGAATAAAGAGGCATGCGCCTTTTATTCAATGCGATCGCATCCCGTAAATGTTCTTCAAATGGGCCCACATGGGTGTTTTAATGGAAAAGATGTCGTTTTCAAAATGCATTGCGCTTTTTTTTCTATCGATTTTTATCCAGCTAGGCGCGAGAGCTGGTCCCCTGAAATCCTTTCATTCCAATCTATGTACTGGATTTCCACCAGGAACGAGAAGCCATCCCCACCAGTGGAAACACTGCTGCATCGAGCACGATCTTTACTTCTGGGCCGGCGGGTGCAAAAAGCACCGTTTGACCGCGGACAAAAGACTTAAGGAATGCGTGGAGAAAACCGGGGCCCCTGAAATCGCGTTTCTCATGTACCTCGGAGTGCGAATCGGCTCCTATTCTCCGGTCAAAATCAAAGACGAAAGATGGGGGAATGGATGGCTTGATGGACGATTGGACAAACAGGCGCTAACTCAGGCAGATCTTGATGCCATAGAAACCGAATTGAGAGCGAACCCACCATCCGATCTTGATTCAAACATCGTCATCCGGTTTTTTTCCGTCCTTGAAAACCAGATCAGGGAAGCCCCGCTGTGCAAATCAGAGTGATCAATGCGTGTGTCTTGGACTCAGATGGTCAATGCAGGTTGTGATTTGCTCATAAGGACCCTCGCGAAGAGAGGCAGCCACTTGATCCGCCCGAATCAGTTGATCGAGGGAATTCACATTCCTAATGACGCAAATCCTGTTTTTTCCCCAATCATAATCCTCATCCCCGGCGCTTTTCCAGGGAGCGGTTCTGTATTCCAAAACACAAGTCCCGAGGGTGTAATTGCAGCGAATCCTTCTAAATTGAAAATTATAATCACCCTCGCACCATGTATCCCCGCAGATCTGATCAATTGCAAAAAGCACCCTCTTTTCATCACGCCTGCAAAGATCATCGGCGAGCACCGGCAGTTGCATTGAAACACCCAAAATCAAAACCCATCCAAACAGTGTGCGCATCCTCAATACTCCCTTTCTGGACCAAGGGTGTAACGAAGGATGCGCACACAGTCAATGGTTATTATTTAATAATTCAACGGATTGCCTGGTAGAGGGTCTGGAACAGAGAACTGTTTTGGTGGGGAACCATTTCCTGAGCAAAATACCACCAGTAATAACCACCATTGTAACTCGCGGGCAGAGAAATTCTTTTCCGTAGAGGATAGAACTCCTGGATCAAGGCCTTTTCATAGGGGGATCCGTATTGCGGATTTTCCGTCCCGATTTCACCGAACCCAACTCGGGAATTCGGGAAAACAGATGCCAGCTTTGAGAAAATCAAACTCCAATTTGGCTTCGCATTGAAACAACCATCCGGATACCAGCTCACCAGAACCTCATCCAGCCCCAGTCGCATCGCCTCGGTGGCGGGGTCCCTGGACGCAGGCGGAAGAGAGAGCTGAAACCTGGATTGGATCCAAGAGAATTGATCATTACCCGGAGAATCAATGCAATTGTTTTGGTCGCCCGGTTCCCCCATATAGAAAAAGGTAAGGGCTGCTTTGGCTTTTTTCGCTTTAACCGCTGAAAATGCCGCCTTTAGCTTTTCAAAGGTACCGGTTCCAAGCCAGTTTCCATTCACTTCATTTCCGATCTCCCAGATTTCCACAAGTGAACCCAGACTTTGAAGGTAACTTTCCGCACGTGCCTGATAGGACGCGGGGGTGTAGTTCCTCATGTCTGTCGAATCAGCAATCTGCCCCATGATGGTAGCGGCTGACCTGAGTTCCGAAACAGGCTTTAAATAGTAGGACGGCCCCACTCCACCATCAAAAACCACCCTTGCCCGAACTGGAACACCAAGTGCCTTGATGGCTGCAATTTCACCCGGTCGAATTGAGTCAGAAACATCATCCAGCGTCACACCAACCACTTGTGATCCATCTACCGGTACTGGACTCGGTACTGGAGAACCTGAGAAAAACGTCTGAACTTGTGAGTCATCCTCATATGCATTCGTACTCACAACGACTTTTTTGTTGCCCGCCACAGATGACTTAAAATAAAGGTCTCGGACCGGCCTGGTTCCGGAAAGTGAAAAACTGGCCAAGGATGATCGACAAACCGAATCACTAAAAAATGAAATCCCGGGGTCAGTTCCATCGGTGAATACCTTAATGCTTCGGCGAGGAGTCTGAGGCACCCCCGATGAATTGACCGGAACTATGGTTAACGGTGGGGAGCAAACTCCGGTCTCTACCCGGTAGGGTCCTTTCTGTATTGCAATTTTCGTGATTCTTGCCTGAGAGAATCCTGATAAAGATAAAACCAATCCCAACATCATGAGCGCACTTTTCATCGAAATCTCCTTCATCCCGTTTGGTGACGAAAAAAAGATACCGAACCTGGAAAGATGGCCGTGAATGTTATTTCTCGAATTCGATACCGAACACCATGACGCAAGAGCGATTTGCTATGCGTCGACATGAATTCGCAAAACAACTTCTAATGAACCGCTCTCTTTTTGATCATTCCGCCTTTGGTATCACGAATCGCCTGCTGAAAAACAAAGGCATGAGGATCCTCTTTTTCCACCTCGAGCAGCAGCTTCGGAACCTCGAGTCTTGTCAAAACACAGAACACTGCTTTTCGCTCCTCCCTTAAACCCGATTTTCCGAAACCACCTTCCGTCTTGTAGATGGTCACTCCTCGGCCAAGTTCATGGGAGATTCTGTGTTGAATTCTCTCATAACGATTCGAAATGATGGTGACACCCATGTACTCCTCTATGCCGTTGATGACAAAATCGACCGTTTTCGATGCTGAAAAATAGGTAAGCATGGAATACATCGCAGTCTGAACATCCACAAGAAGCGCCACCATTCCGAAAACTCCAAAATTGAAGAGTGCGATGAAATCTCCGACCGTAAACGAACTTTGCCGGCTGACAGTGATCGCAAGAATCTCTGTTCCATCGATCACAGCACTCCCACGAATGGTGAGCCCGATTCCGAGTCCGAGAAAAACACCGCCAAAAACAGAAACCAGGAGGCGATCCGCGGTAACTGCATCGAAATGGACAAAATGAACCGTGAGAGAAAGAAGAAGGATTGCGAAAACGCTTCGAATCGCAAAACGAAGTGAAATCTGACGGGCACTCAGAAGAACAAATGGAAGATTAAGCAAGGCGATCAATAATGAAAGATTCCAGCCCATCTTTTGATTGAGGAGAAGAGAGACCCCCATCACCCCACCGTCAAAGAAACCGTTTGGAATCAGGAACGCCCTTAAGCCCAGGGTCGCACTCATTACGCCAAGAATCACTGAGATGGAGCTCCTGAGCTCACCAAACGATCTTTTCATGGCCCATGATGTACCGGCTATCGAACTGAAAATCAACAGCGCAGACCGAGGCTCACCTGATAATTACATTGAGACGAACCAATGGTGTGGTGATGAATCCTGGCAAGAAATTCCCGTTGAATCCGGCCTGGACCATTGGTCCGCCTGGAACACCAAAACCTCCGATCGGCGGGACGGGATTTCGGATTTCAGGCTTGGAAAGAAGTGCATCCTTGATCACAGCCATCGTTTCGGATCCCGCAAAAGAGACCGCAGGAAGTCCTTTTGAATCCAATACAGGAGGCGAAGCGCCTGATGAAGCAGGACCGTCGATCTGGATGGCCTGGGAAAAAGTTGTGTCCTTCAGTTTACCTTCCTGAACGATCATTTTCATTTCCTCCGGTTCAACCTTTTCAACCGAGGCAACGCTTGCCGGGGTTCTGCCGGTTTCCCCTGAAACGGACAGGTCCAGAACAGCACTGAACTTTTCACCTGGAAGCAACTCCACCGGCTTCACTGACACTGCCGTAGATTCAGGATTTTTTGACGGCTGAACCTCAACCTTGCCTTCGGTAACCACGATTTTTGTTTGCGGAACCGACTGACCCGACGCGGAACCCCCGCCATTGCCGGTCTCGGAATCGATTTCGCTTGTAACATAAAACTCGGTTCCGCGAACCCCCATGGTCGCAGCCCTCGTCCTAATCTTGAACCTCCCCAAAGGTCCTACCTTCTGATTGATTGCCGCGCGGATTTTGCCATAACTCAGGCTCATTTCAACCTTGCGATCCTCCGGCTTCCCCTGATGCACGAACTCTTCCACCTTGAATAACGAACTCTGGCCAAGATCCATGATGGATTGATCCTTGAACAGGATCTTGACGCTGCCATTGCTATCAGTATTGATCACATCCTCATGAAAAATTGGATCGGCGGGCTTCAAAAAACGGACCTTTGAGACAGCCGCCCCCCGCGCGTTCCTGCTTTCAATCCTCGCCATGACCTTGCCGGTCAGGCTCACGACCTTTCCAACCTCGGTTCCAGCCTGGGCCGCAACACAAAAAAATAATAAAAAACTTGAAAGTCCAGAGAAATGTCCAAGAAATGTCCTTTTCATTTGTGCCGCCCTTGTCTATCCTTAATTCTAATCGGCCGATTCACCATTGTACAAGAGTGTCAAATGAGACGCATTCACCCGAAATTCCTCTTAGGTATTCTATCCTTGATCTGGGCGGCTCCAGGCGCGCGTGCCGAAATGATCAAGGCGCATGAACCGCGGTATGCGGAGGCTGTTTTGGCCTATAATACGAAGAAGTATGAGGAAACACTTCGCATACTGGACTCGCTGCTGAAAGAAGCACCCAACCTGGTGGAATTTCTGGAATTGAAGGCGCTTGCACTGAAATCAGCCAAAAACGATCGGGAAAGCCTCAAGACCTATGAAGATCTCATCCGAGCAAAAAAGAAAGAGGGGGTTTTGCTTAAATCCCTGGCACCCTATTATTTTGAAATCGGCGTACTCCATTTCAGGGCCAAGAAATACCCGGTGGCGCTTTCGGCCTTTCAAACCTCGATTGAGAATGGATTCAATGTTGAAACAGCCAGTTTTTTTTGTGGCCTGATCGCGTATCAGTCGAATGATCTTGTCGTTGCATTTGACCGCTTCGAACGTGCTACCCGCACTTCCCAGCGCGAACTAAAGGCGGCAGCTGTGTTTTATCAGGCACAAACCGCGATCAAACTTGGGGATTCTCCTTCCGCGCTTTCTGCGTTTTCGGAAGCGAGAACCATTACCGAGGGCCTTCAAGACGAGGCCTCACAGGCAATCAGAAAAGCGGTGACTCAGGTTTTGGAACCTTTGGACCGCTCCAGAAAGTTTGCGAGCACATCTCTTTCGTTATCATATGATTCAAACGTACAGGCGCTTCCCAATTCACTTGACGGCACACTTGCTTTCAACAAGGGGTCGATAAAGAATATCCTTCAAGCCGGTTTCGGCTACATGTCCTCCCCAACCAGAAACTTTCAATGGGTTCCCCAATATCGACTCCTCTACAATTACAACTACAACCGGGATACTCGGGAGGGAGAGTTTCTGAATCAATACATCTCCCTTTATTTGAACCGGAAACCACTTGAAAAAAGTGGGTATGGATTCAAGATAGACGCATCCCTGACCTTTCAGAATCAAGTGGATTCCGAAACTGATCGCGGAACCTACCGGATTTTCTCCTCCACGGCCGGGATCGGCGCGTATTTCAGGACCCGTTTCGGAAACCATTGGAATTCAAACCTTGAAGCCTCTGCAGGACCTCAGCGCTTCAATCTTGACTCGGTTTTGGCCTCATCCCTCAGCGACCAGAAACGGTCAGGAGGAATTTTTTCGTTACGAGAGGTTCTTTCTGGCTCAGGGTACGGAAGATTCATCAATCCGACTCTTGTTCTTACTTACACGGACATCGATGCGGAGGGAAATGGAACTCGTTCGGAATTCGCTTCTCGTAGCGGAGCGCTCAGCATTTCGAATGGGTTTCAATGGAGTGACCCTCTCCGAAGCAGCATCGGCATCTCCTATTCCAGGACCTTCTACGATCGAAGAAGCAGTTTTGTAAGGATTGATGATAACTATGCAATTCAGGCTGAAATTGCGTATCAGATCAATCCGAAGTGGAACTGGATTGCTGATGCATCGCTCTCATACAATGATTCAAATGTTCCGTCCGTCTTTGAGTATCGAAGGTGGACCATTTCATCGGGCCTCAGTTATTCGTTTTACTAGAATCAAGCACAATTACAGGTATTCCTCTTTTTGCGAGCTCTTGATATCGTTTTTTTTGATCATGCTCGTGATCCAGATACCCCTGAAGAGCACGCGCCGCATAGTCCCGCGCCTCGGGCTGATCGATTGATTTTTGATACCGGTCATACTCGCCAAGGATCTGACTCCCCAGCCTCTCACTTTTGGTGAACCCAGAAAGCCCCAAAGAAATCTCTAGCAATGCCTCACGTTTCGAGAGGTCACTTCCGTCCACATTCATCCAGGCCTGCTCCAGGTCCTCAATAAAGGGTTCGAAATTCTGCGTATTCTTGAATCTGGAAAAAAACTCGGCACGCCCCTGATCCGACATGAAATAGGCAACCTCCTCAGGGTCTCCGAGATTCAATCCGAGTGAGCTTTTCCCTGTAAAATTGCTTCCAAGCATCCGAGGATGCTCACCAATCACCGCATTGATTTCTGAAACGAGTTTGAGTTGATCCACAGAAGCGGGCACTCTCTCCTGTCGGGCAGGAGTTGGCTCGAAAGCACCTTTAGGTAGTGGCTGAACGGGGGGTAGAGGACGAGTGATCAAATGATTGAGTCCGCCGAAAAAAAGCGCGAGCAAGAAAAGATTCACCAACAGTGCTCGATTGCTCAAACCGAATTCCTCCCCTTTCGTTATCGGCAAAACCAAGAAAAAAATAAACACAATGTAACTTCCCAGCGACTTGGTCACCCTTTAATTCCACAGGGATTCGGTCATCTCAAACCAGGCCTAAATGGTTGTTTTCATGCCCAATCAAGGAGGTCGGCAAAAAAAAACGGCGATGGTTACCCACCGCCGTTCTAAGGTTTAAATTAATGAAATCCTACCAGTTTTTCTTGTCTGCGAAGGTTTCCTTGATGGTCTTAGGGAAAGACCAGCGCGGCTTCTTGGATTCAGGGCGGGCCTTGATGGTGATTTCTTCACCGGTGAAGGGATTCACGCCCTTGCCCGCTTTGCGAGCCTTTACGTCACGACGGGCAAGAACGCCGATGACAGGGAATCGAACGCGTTCACCTGAAGCTGCTTTTTTTGCACCCATGAGAAACGCATCTTCTACTGCATTCTTGAGATCAGAACGCTTGATCTTTACAGCTCCATTCTTTCCGGCAGTGGCAATCATGGTCATAGCATTGTGGAGCTCGTTGATCATGGAGAACTTCATGTTCTTCTTCGTGGTTGTTTTTTTTGTCATGGTTTTAGTCGTGGTCTTAGTGGTTTTTTTTGTTTTTTTCATAGTTGTAATTCCTCCAATGCATTTACGATGATGTCTTTTTGGCGTTTTGACAACATGTTTTTTTGAAAATCGTGTTTTCCACGGTGAAAAACATCTTTTTTAAACAGCTCATCAGGAAGGTTTGAATAAAACCTTAAATTCTGGCCGATTTCGCGATTTTTTCCACAAACCCGGATTGACGAAACTACGAAAAAAACCGAGAGTGAGTTCATGTCCAAAACCCTTCCTTGTGGCCGAAAACGTGCTGTATCCCAATCCAAAACAGATCGCTCCGGAGATCTCTGGAGGCCAAGATTGAACGAATTTCTCAAAAAAAAAGGATTAAGGGCTACGCGGCCTCGCGATCTGGTCGCTGGAATCGCTCTTTCAAAAAAAAGTCATTTTGACATTCAAACACTCGTGAAAGACGTCAGCTTCAGGTACCCGGAGATCAGCCCCGCCACTGTTTATCGGACTGTAGGAACCCTATGCGAAGCGGACCTCTTGACCGAGACAATGCAAAGCAAGGGGGGGGTATCTTTGTACGAACCGTCACTTGAAGACGAACATCACGACCACGTGGTCTGCATCGATTGCAATGAGATCATCGAGTTTCATGACTCAAATCTGGAAAGGGCTCAAAACCGTGCGGTTGAAAGCATGGAATTCAAGCCTGTCCGGCATCGACACGTGATTTACGCGCGATGCCTGAAGCTAGGAAAGGTCGAGGATTGAAGCCTACTTTTTCAGCCCATCTTTGAGCGATGCAAGGCTCGCAAAAGGATTGTTGAAAGCCTTTTCCGGCTTTCTGGAAACAGGCATTCTTGGTGAATCCTGCCGCTGAGGCTGAAATGTTTTCACGTGGGATTGACCGGACTTTGGCAAGGCCGAGGCTCCCCCTCCCTCGTAACTGACAACAAGCTTTTTCGGCTCACTTGGACGAGACGTTTTTGAAGATGCGGTCTTTGGTTTCTCGTCAAATCGCATCGTAAGCGCCATTTGGGACTTTTCAAGATTCACCTCAAGAACCCGGACGGTTACCTTGTCACCGGGACTCACCACCTGACTCGGATCCGTAACAAACTTGTTCCCGAGTTGAGAAATATGCACAAGCCCGTCCTGGTGGACTCCGATGTCCACGAACGCCCCAAAATTAGTGACATTCGTAATGACTCCGGGACAAATCATTCCGGGCTGAACGTCCTTGAGTTCACTCAAATCCTCCCTGAACTGGATCGGAACAAACACGTCCCGGGGGTCCCTTCCGGGTTTTTCAAGCTCTGACACAATGTCTTTCAGTGAAAACTCCCCCAAGCGCTCTTTGGCATCTTTTAAAGAAGTCAGTTGCTTAGCACCAGTGCCGATAAAATCAGAAACCGTTTTGCCCTGTGCAGCAGCAATCGCTTCAAGGTCAGCATATTTCTCGGGGTGAACACCTGTATGATCAAGAGGATTCGGACTCTCAGGAATCCTCAGGAATCCGGCGGCAAGCTCAAAGGTTTTCTTGCTGAATCTTGGAACTTTCTGAAGATCTTCCCTGGACTTGAAAATTCCATGCGTTTGACGGTACTCCACAATCGAGCGGGCAAGGCCCTCACCGATCCCGGAAACGTGGGAAAGAAGATGAACAGATCCTGTGTTCACATTTACTCCAACCGCATTCACGCAAGAATCCACGACGTGATCCAAGGCTCGCTTTAGTCCGGTCTGAGAAACATCGTGTTGGTACTGGCCGACCCCAATACTCTTGGGATCGATTTTCACCAATTCCGCAAGCGGATCCTGAAACCTTCGCGCAATTGAAATGGCACCCCTGACGGTAACGTCAAGATCCGGGAACTCCTCTCGAGCCGCTGCACTCGCGCTGTAAACGGAAGCTCCTGCCTCACTCACCATGACTACGGGCATGGCAATTTGCTTTTCCTTAAGTGTTTGCCGGATAAAGGACTCGGTTTCGCGCCCCGCTGTGCCGTTACCAACAACAATCGAAGAAATCTGTCCGCTCTCAGCAAGAGCAAGCATGAAGGATTTGGCCTGAGTCTTCTCGGATTCACTTTGAAGTCGAATGACGGTTTCGGCAAGAAACTTCCCGGAGCCGTCAATCACCGCAAGCTTGCATCCTGTTCTCACCCCTGGATCCACTCCAAGAACCGGCTTTGGTCCATAAGGTGGCGCAAGAAGGATCTTTCGCACGTTCTCTGAAAAAACCTGAATTGCCATTTGGTCGGCAATATCCTTAAGTTGTTTATGAAACTCATTTTCAATGCTGGGAACAATATGAGCTTTCAGAGCAATCCTCGCCGCCTTTTCGAGTGGGCCACGCACCATGCTTTCACGATCACCGGCAGAGATTCCCTGAAAATGCCTCATCATGTCCTGTTCGAAATCCGGATCCGCCTTTGATCCGCCGAACGAAATACTCAACTCCTCTTCGATCCATCCCCGACGAATCGCGAGATACCGGTGCGAGGATCGCGGCTCCAGCAGAGATGTAGCCTTTTCCTCATAATCAAAATAATTTTGATATTTTGAATTCTCCTTTGCCTTTTCCGCTTTGACGGTCTTTAGGAAGACGCGTTTTGTGTAGTGGTTTCTCACGAACTGCCTGAGTTCAAGGTCCTCACTCATTCGCTCAATCAAGATATCAGTAGCACCGGAAATCGCACTCTCGGCATCCTTGAAGCCTTTGTCCTCGTTTTTGAAAGTAAATGCCCAAAGTTCGAGAGTCTGTCCGGGCTCTGGGCTGATGCTTTGGTGCCCCACCCCCCAGATCCAATCCGCAAGCGGCTCAAGTCCCGCCTCTTTTGCAAGAGTGGCTTTGCTTTTTCGCTTCTGCTTGAAAGGCAGATAGAGGTCTTCCAGCACATTTTTGTCAAAAGATCCCAGGATCCGTCCCTTCAACTCACCGGTGAGCTTGCCCTGCTTCTCAATCTCGCCAAGGATATATCCCTGACGATTCAGGATCTCATCCCACTCTTCTTTCAGGTCGATCACCCGCTGAATCTTGACTTCATCCAGATTGCCCGTTTTTTCTTTTCTGTATCGGGCGATGAAGGGGACGGTGGCACCTTCACTTTTCAACTCAAGCACTGCACCGGCCGAGCGAAGTGGAATGGAAGGGTCCTGGGATTGAAGAAAGGATTCGAAAGTCATGGGCTGGATGTCCCCGGTGATTTATTTTTTACGAAACCGGTTCCACAATTTGGACAAACCCGATTTCTCGTTGTTTTTCTGGATTTCGGCGAGCTTGGACTTCTGCTCGTCAGTGAGAGAAGCGCCTTCGGAAGCGCCTCCGGAGGCGGCTTCTAGTTGCTTCTCGATTTCAGGTGACTTTCTCAAAAGCTCCTGCACGGATGGAGGGAGCCGCCTTTGAAGCTCATCGAGCTCGCGGGCTACATCCTTGCCCTGCATTCCCTTTTGCATGATGGCCTGAAGTTGCTGGAGTTGTCCTTTGGGCAAACGCTGAATTGCAGAACTGAACTCGGCAAGCCAGGTCAAATCCATTTTTGAAGGATCAAATTGGGGGCCAGTGGAGTTTTCCTCGCTCCCGGATTCTGCATCATTCCGGGAGACAGTATTGCCCTGCCAGGGAACATTTTCCCCATGGCAGCGTTTGAACTTTTTTCCGCTCGCACAAGGACAGGCATCATTTCTGCCCACGTTTTTGTATTCATTCTCGGTAGTCATTGGAAGGCCAATGCTGCCGAATAAATTGATCGTTTGCAATAGTTCAATTGACAATCTTGAATGCCATTTGCCAAACTTTCCAAGTGAGGCCCATTTTAATCCTGCTCGGGATGACTTTATTTTCAACCTTGCTTTCAGTCCCAGATGTGGTCTGGGCAGAGGAAGATTCGCCTCCGCAATCCATCCTGGATGATCCGGATTATGATCCGAGCATCCCGTGGTACCAATCACTGAAGTCGGGCTGGGGCCTTCACCTTAGAACAGCAATCCGGAATTTTCCCAGCCCCGGCGCAAGCGGTAACCTCTTCCAGCTCTCAGGAGAATGGATTCTCCCATTTCAAAAAGCCGGTCTTTTTTCGATCGGTGGAACCCTCGGTGGGGTTATGGACCTTCAGTCCGGATTCGGGATTTATTCTCTGTTTCCGATGGTCGGAGGAGTCCTTCGCTATCAACTGAAGGTATTTAAAAATCAACCTCTTGTTCCTACCTTTGCAGTCAGTTACGATTATTACCGTATTCCGAATGGTGCAGACCTGATCCAGACGCCGGACGGAAATCAGGCGGGATTCAGCTATGGGATCATGTTGAATTTATCTTGGTTGGATCAGGTCACAGCACGAGATGCATACCGAAGTCTTGGCATGACGAAAGCCTATCTGACTGCTGAGATTTTCAATACCGAGTTTCAAAATGCCGTTTTCAGCCTGATTCCCGAGTTCTACGTTTTTGGGCTCCGCTTGGAATTCGAGTGAACTTTTGGTTGGACTTTAAGAATGGTGCGGTCGACTGGACTTGAACCAGCACGCCTCTCGGCATACGCCCCTCAAACGTACGTGTCTACCAATTCCACCACGACCGCATTCCAAATTCGAGGGTTAGCAGGACCTTATCTTAAGCTTACCGCAAGCGTCAATCCTAAACGCTCTTCATTCGCGCGATCTCACGCCCTTGCTCTACCAAGCGGTCCAAAACCATCTCCAGCATTCCCCGATAAAAGTTCTTCTCAAGTTCAATATCTTTTTTAAAGGCCTCTCTCAAGTCAGACCGTTGAAGACTGAGCAGAGTTACACGGTCCTTCGCAATCGCAGTAGCCGTACGTTTCCCTTGCTGGATCAAGCTTACCTCACCCAGAAATTCTCCAGCCTTTTTGTATACGATGAACTGGCCCCTTACGTTTACCTCCAAGGTTCCCTTGGCAATAAGGTACATGCACTCGCCTTCGGTGCCCTCTTGAACCAGAATAGTTCCTGCGTCAAATTCCTCAATCTGGCAAAGTGCCGCCATGTGACTCTGTTCGGCATAGTTCATATAACGACACAAGGGGGTTCTAGATACGAGCTGGATCCGTTCTGATGCGCTCAGGACGGATCCGGTCGATTCTGCTGGAAACTGAATCTGAACGAGTGTTGCATGATCCCCACTGGAATAAGCGCATTGACTCAAAAGGGGCTTGAGATTCTCTCCGTTCAACATCATCTCAACCATTCTCAAAATTCCATTTTTATCAAAACCCTCATAAAGACCATCCGTGGCGAGAAAAAGAATATCATTTGGCTCAAACTCAATCTTCAAAAGATCCGGAGTCCCAAGATTGGGCCCAAAGGCCCTCGAAATCACCCTTGGTACCTCTGAATTGCCCTCCAAAGCGACATGATCCTTGGTGAGGGTGAAAATCTTTCCAGACCGATACAAATAAGCCCTGCAAGTTCCGAGATGAGCAAGAATTGCGAATCGATCATTCACCCAAACGGCTATGCAGGAAACCAAAGACTCCGCGAAATTTGAATTCTGAGTGCCGAGCTTCAAAAAATCGGCACCCACCTCATTGAACGCCGAAAGCACGCTCTCTTGCATCTTTTGAAGCCTCTTCGGACCTTGATACGAGATCTCCTGATCGCGCATTTCCCGGTTGGCATGCACCAAGCGCTCCTGAATCTGCCGCGCAACAAACTCGGAAGCATAGTTTCCTTTTCCGGCCTTATTGGAAGCATCGCAAATGACATGAATGCCTTGCTCCTGATTGACGAGCGCAAAATCCTCGTTTACCGGAGCTTTCGACCCTAGCATGCTTAAATGCAAAGTTTTCGGTTGCTTCATCGCTCTCTATTTTGCCAGAGGAAACAAAAAGGGCAACCCGAGTTTTCAGGTTGCCCTTCTATGCATTCTACAAATGTCTGCGCTACAGCGCCAAGTCTTGCTCTGGCCTGTACCAGCACCTCGGACGATACCCGAACGCATCCCCAAGTTCCTGATTGCACGCTCCCGTGCGACCTTCGGTGCGGCTAAACTCGATCAATGGTGACGCATTGCAAATCGCCCCTGCAAAATAGGTATCAAGCCTGCATTGCGACAGGGGATGGGCGTGGTTCGTTGTGGCGACCTCACTGCTGGATGGGCTATTGAACTCCGGAGGCGTTGTGGGCTCAGAGGAGCGCGATCCAGAACGCCCCAACTCGTAAAGAACCCTGGCAAGCACCTGTCCGGTCATGGAAGATCGAACACAAATCGCCACATCTTTAGGGTTTGAGTAAGAAATCTGACAGGCCTTGGAAACTTCCCCTGGAATGGTCATTCCGGAAAGGATCGCCTCATTGTCATCATTTTCAATGATCCTTCTGAAACACTTCATGGTGGCAAAATAATCCGACTGCCCTTCATTGGAAGCCCAAGACCCTCCAAGAACTCCAGGATAGGTCGGAAATCCCCCGAGATGGTGGCCCATTTCATGGCAAAGCACCATTACTTCCCCGTCGTAGGTCATCCACTTGAATCTCGCGAGACCGCCATAGGCGTTCACAATCCAGGTTTTTCCCTTGCGGGTCGCACTCGCATTTACCTCTGCAGAGCTCCACAGGCGATTCATTTTCAAAACCGCACCTTTTTCTGCAACAATTTTTGTATACAGCGCCTCGACTTTGTCGATCGCCCGTTCAAAGGATGCCCGGTCAATCCCACCGGAATTCTCAAGACCCTCAGGAATTCTTAAGTCATTCTTCGGAGCAAAATCACAGAGCTTTTCTTCTTGCTCTACGCCGCTGCCTGTCATGTGATGTTTATGATCCGCCGGTGCCACTCCCCCGACGTGTGCCGAAGCCATAGAGGCACTTCCCAACAAGATCGCCAATGCGAACGCATTAACTTTGGTCATTTTTCCCCCAAGATTATCCTAAATCTCCTCCAATCGAGTCATTTCAATTGGAACTCTTCAATGAGTGCCACCATCGTCTCAGGGATCGTCAAAAAAGCAACTTTTTTTTGACACGAGTGTGGTTTTTACCTGAAGAACTGCGTCACAACCATTCCAGACGGAACAAGATTCAGTTCCATAAGCTGTTGGTAGAGTTTTTCCCAACGCGCTTTGGTCATTACCCCTAGACCTTTTTTACGAGTTTCCTCGGTCTCGATGAATTCTTTTTGAATCCTTGCAGACTCCTTGAATGTCTCAAGATCCATGCTTGGATTCAACTTCTGCATTTCTACATTGGTGGCGGTTCCGTCTTTCAGGTAACGCTTCCAGCCTTCGCGTGTTGCTTTCAAGAATTTTGCAACCTTGACGGAATCCCTCGTCAAGGTATCTTCGTGCGCGATCACAACCGTGAGATAGGGATTGAACCCGGACTCTGAAATCAGAAAGGTTCTGGGCTTGAGATTCTCTTTCCTCGCGGCAATTGGCTCAGCGGTCACGAAACACTGCTGAGAAAACTTCTTGTCCTGAAGGAAGGAGCTGATTCCACCGGTGTAGGGAACAATTTTTGCCTTCACAGGGGCGTATGCTTTTTCAATCCACAAGGTGTAAGGGAGCCCCTTCTGGAGCGCGATCGTCCCCTCGCTCTGAAAAAGTTCCTTCAGGGAGTTTACTCCCTTTTCAGGATGGACCATGAACCCCTGAGGATCGTTCTGGTAAACCGCAAACAGCGCAACCACTTTTGCTCCTTGAGCCCGTGCCAGAATTACCTCATCTGCAGCTGCGATCCCAAACTCCACTTTCTTCGACGCCACGAGTTGGGTTACGGGTTGCCCGGCACCACCCGGCAGGATTTTTGTGGAAAGCCCCTCTTTTTCATAAAGCTTGTCGAGAAGCGCTTCGTAAAATCCGCCGAATTCCGGCTCCGGTTTCCAATTCAAGGCAAGATCCTGGGCCTGAGCGAAATTGCCAAACACCAAACCAATCAAAATGCCCGCCATCCACTTAACATCACTCATTCGAACTCTCCTTTTGATCCAACAAAAAAATCCGTGACAGTGCCGCAAGCACCCCGAAGTACAGAATTCCGAGGATGGCTGCCAATAAAACTGCAGCAAACACCCGATCCACGCGCTGCTGATTCCGAGCCGTATCCACAAGGCCTCCAAGCCCCGTTCCCGCTATGAATTCACCGACAATGGCACCAATGACCGCAAGACCAGCCGCGATCCGAAACCCACTGAAGATCTGCGGAAGCGCGGCCGGAAAACGCAGTCTAAACAGGGTCTGAAATCTCGAAGCATCCATCAACTGAAATAGGTCCAGCCAAATCGGCTCGGTGCTGAGCAAGCCGGTGACACTATTTGCGATGACGGGGAAAACCGAGACAATAAACGATGAAGCAACCACCGTGGGCAGACCGTATCCGAGCCAAATCACCAGAAGCGGTGCGATTGCTATGATGGGTACGGTCTGAAAAAAAATTGCGTATGGATAAAACATCTTCCGGATCAGCGAGGAAAACGACAGGAGAAGCGCAATGAAAAGTCCGAGCACAACGGAAATCAAAAGACCAAGTCCCGAGGCCTTGGCTGTCTCAAGAATTGCCCCACCGAAGGTTCCGGGATCCTCGATCAAAACAGAGAGGACCCGGGAGGGCGCGGGTAGAAGATATTTTGGAATGATTCCGGCACCCACCAGAATCTCACTGAGCCCTGTGATCAGCAGAAGGGGAACCAGGGGAAACAAAACCGTACCCGTATTTTTCACCTCATACCCCCTTTCAGGAGCGAAAAACACCGCTCCACCATTTCCAAAAATCTGGGGTCCCCCCTCTGAGAAAGAGTCCTCACCGCTCCAAGATCAAGAGCCTCATCCAAAACCACTCTGCCCGGTTGCCCCTGAAAAACCACCACTCGATCAGAAAGCCAGAGCGCCTCGGTAATGGAGTGTGTGACCATGACAATGGTTGGCCTGAGCGCTTGAAACAACTCCCGAAGCTCAAGACCAAGCTCGATTCGAATCGGTTCATCAAGGGCTGCAAAGGGTTCATCCAGCAAAATCAACTTAGGAGCTTTGACCAAGGCTCTGGCAAGAGAAACCCGCATTCGAATTCCACCGGATAATTCATGGGATTTGCTCTTTGCATAAGATTGGATTCGCAGCCGTTCAAGCTCACGCTCGGCCAAACCGATTGCCTCTTTTCGAGGCACCCCTTTCAGAACCAGCGGAAGAGTGACATTCTCCAAAACAGTGAGCCACGGGAGAAGCGCTGAATCCTGAAAGACAAACCCGATGTGCTCCTTCGGATGGGGTCTTTCCACTGCACCCTCTGAGACTTGCTCGAGACCTGCGATCAATCGAAGAAGGGTGCTTTTTCCGCAGCCAGAGGGGCCAAGCAGCGTAACCCACTCTCCTTCCTTGAAGTCAAGATTGGTCACACCAAGGCCCGTATTGGTTTTGGGAAAAATCCTGCTCACCGATTGAAGTCTAATCATCGCCGGAGCTCCGCCTTGCCCCAGGGATGTCCCTCTAAGTCACACAAAGTCACCGAAACCGAGGACAAAGGGTTTTCCGGAAGGCTCTCGCTCCATCGTGACCAAAGCCAGACGCAAAGGTTTTCGCTGGTAGGACTCAGATTTAGGGACTCATTCAACAGGGTCCCATGAAGCGGTTTCGTCAGTTCTTCAAGCTTCTGCTCGGCGAAGACCAGGTCCACTACCCGATCACCGGAAAGTGGATAGGGCACTTCAAACTCAACCGAAATCTTCCAAAGGTGAAAGTGCTGAATCTCAAATCCTGCCAATGCATGAGCAGCTCGAAACTGGTGATAGGCAGTAAGCCGAAACCACTTCGGCATCTCAGAAGGCATATGTATATGCTGCTCCTTGCCCTGGACTCTCTTCGATGTAAACGCTCATTGAACTCACAGAGCCCTTTTTTATGACCGGCTCCAAATCAGAAAGTAAAAACTCAAAATAAGCGCGCGCCAAACGCTCACAGGTAATGTTGTCCACCTTCAGCAAAACGACCTCATCTGCAGGAAGCACATAGCGTCTCCCACAGAGTTTGAATTCGATTTCCTCATGCCCGCTTTTCTGGATCTCAAAAAATGGATTCTCAGTGGCTATCAGAACTTTCTCGTCCCACAGTTTTGCGATTTTTTTCATCGATTGCTTGATCATGGAGAACGGGATCATCGACTCAAAACCCAATTCCGGAAAACAAAGAGCCAGCGTGGGCTGGTACTGATGGCCGTGCAGAGCCTCTTTTGTGCCATCAGGAAAAACGGTCATATGGCTTGCTGCGAATTTCAAAGCCTCTTTTCGAATGCGAACTTCATACTGTTCAGGCATGATGCCACCATACCAGAGGAAACCATGAATTCACACCCCGTCGAGGAACAAGTCATTGTTGTAACCGGAGCCGGAAAAGGCATTGGGCGCGCGTTTGTATACACCCTTCTTTCACATCCAGGTCTTGATCGAAAAAAATTGAAGCTTTGCCTTGCCTCAAGAACCCTCTCGGACCTGGCTTCCCTGAAAACCCAGGCTGAAAGCATTGGGGTTGAAACTGAAATCGTGGACGCAGATCTCTCCCTCAAGCCCACTCTTGCGGTTGAACGTGCGGTGAATCGTTTCAAAAGACTCGATGCACTCATCCACTGTGCCGGCGTGGGTCGTTTCGGGGATTTCCTCTCTCTGACCAAAGAGGATCTAAATGATACGGTCAAGACAAATGTCGAGGCGACCTTCTTGCTTCTGCAGCACGCCTATCGAGTCATGAAATCATCCCCCAAAGAAAGTGGCCTGCGAGGACAGATTCAAGTGATCACCTCGGTCGCAGCAGAACGCCCCTTCCCACAGAGCGCGATCTACTGCATGACCAAATACGCACAACGGGGGCTCCTTGAGGTGATGCGCGGGTATGGTTACCAGGATGGGATCAGAATCCTTGATATTCGGGCAGGTGCGGCCCTTACGCCCATGTGGGGCGAGGTTGGCGCCGAGCTGGAATCCCGTATGATGAAAGCCGAAGATGTCGCCAAACCCATGGTTGAGGCACTTTTTTCCTCGGAGCGAACCAGTATGGAAGTCCTCACCATTCGACCACTTCAAGGAGACGTCTGATGAACCATTTGGCCTTGATCCTACTACTGGTCCCCGCATCTGCTTTTGCAGCGGAGTCGAGCTTCACTCTTCCCGCCATTCAAGTATTGGACAAACCAAGTTTTGAAACCCTTAGAGAAGAGTCCCTTGTTCCAGTTACAGTTGTGCCAATTCAAGGCGCGCGAAGCACTCTCCTGGACGACTTGAAGTGGAACACCCTCTTTCCCCTTCAGAATCTGGGATTCCCCTCCGGGGCAAACGGGATCAACCTCGGAGGACGCTCCAGTGATGATACTCAAGTAACCTCTCTTGGGGTTCCCTTAAATCAAGCGATTGGAGGGGGGGCTGATTTGTCGGCTTTCCCCGCCTTCCTTTGGAGCGAAGCTCGAATCGCACCAACCACCACATCGGCCGCCTTCATTCAACAATCGGCCTCGGGAAACCTGGACCTCACTCCTTGGAGCTGGTCTATCCTCAAATCCAGACCTGAGCCTCTGTCACCATCGCGTCTTACAATGAGCTGGGATCGAGATCTTCAAACTCTATCGATCGGAACCAGAAAGTCAGACATTTCCGTTCTTGCCGGGAACACCTTTGGACGACAAACCGGTCCCGCAGGCTCGCTCAGCTACCGCTTCCTGAAAACCCCGGCCCTTTCTCTTTCTGCAAACGTAATTGGCACCGACCAGAAAGGAGAGAGTCCGGGCCCCGTAACCTCTCCCGACCCTAACGGGAAAAAGAACACCACAAGAGTAATTCCTTCCCTGATGGCTCAATATGGGACGGATCGTGAATTTTCCGTGCAAACCACGATCTTTGGCGATTTCCAACGCCTGCAGTTTCTCGGCTCATATCAAGGCGATCCCTATGATTCCCAAGATAAAACCCAGTCGATCGGAATAGAAAATGCAATCGTGCTGGATCAAACCATCCTGACCGCCTCCGCACGAAATGTCCGTTATTCAAACAACTTCCTCGCCTCATGGTCAGAATGGCCGGCTCACTTTGGAGTAACTCAAGGAGTAGAGTTCAAGTCCGGGGCCAAACTCAAAGCAACGGGTAGCTTTGAGTATTTGAGTTCATATGGATTTCATCCGGGCGGAAGAATCTCCACTGAGATTCCAGTTCAAGCAAAAGAAACCGTTTATGTAGAGGTCCAATCGATTCCAAAACTCCCGAGCATCCAGGATCGACTTTACGTCACGCCGACCTTTATCGGAAATCCCAACGTTTCTACAGAAAGAACCCATGCAATCGTGGCCGGGTTCGAGGATAAAGGCTCCTTCATTCGAACCAAAAGCCAGATCAGGGGTGAGATTCGGAGAAACATTATTTTACTCAATGGTGCGAGCCTTGAAAACTCGGGCTCAGCACAATTTTTGAGTTTCTCAGAAACGGCGAGTGCAATCCCTCTCCCCTTTCTTCAGTTGGATGGCGAATTCATGGCAAGCTATTCAAAACTGGAGAAAAATGGAAATCCTTACCCTCGGC
>JAGWXK010000135.1 GCA_018969905.1 Bdellovibrionales bacterium | reverse complement strand
CCCGTTTGGGAATTACGATCAAGGCTCGGGTGAACAGTGTCTACCGCAATAAGTTGAAGCGTCAGATACGGGAGAGTTTTCGAAACAAATTGGGCTCTCTCGATGTTTGGGACTTCAATGTGGTAGTGCCTGGGTCCGTGAGTGTGGATTACTCAACTCCGCGTAAAGTACGGATTCAGCTCGAAGGAGCATGGAAGAATGAATCTTCTTTTTAAGGTTTATCGAAAGTTATTTTCCCCTGCTCTCCATTGTTTTTTTTGGGTTGTAGGCGGAAATCCTCACTGCGGATGTCGGTTTGAGCCGACTTGTTCGGTGTACGCTGAGGAATGCGTCAAGGTTTTTGGTCCATTCAAGGGCGGTTGGAAGGCCTTCGTCAGGCTCTTACGATGCCACCCATTTTCAGGTCGCGGAGGTTATGACCCAGTATGAAAAAACATCTGATCATCAATACGATTGTAATGGCCCTGGTCTTTAGCTCGTTTTATGTCTCTAACGCTTCGTCAGCGGAGCTGAGCTTGAGCGGTTCCACATTTTCCCTCGGCGATGGTTCTCTCTGGATTCAGGGTTGGAAACAGAGGGAATCCAGCGGGATTGATTTAAACACCGTTTCAGGTTTGGACGGTGCCAACCTGATTCTGACGTTCAGCGGGGATGAGTTTGCCTATTTGAACGGAATGATCAAGCCGGAGATTCGCAAGCTTTCAGATGATCGTTATGAGTGGGTGTACCAGGATGCGAATGTGGAACTTAGACGGACATATGAGGTTAATGGGGATTCGGTTTTGGTTGCCGCAAATGCAAAGTTTAAGAGCAAGCCCCCAACAAAGGCATTTTTGAGTTTTGTTGGGCAGGGCTTCGGCGTGGTCAATACCGATCAGTTGAAGTACCATCCCGAAAAAAGTGATCGCGAAGTTCTCTTTTATTCCGAAAACAAGCTTGAGCGAAAAAGGGTTGAGAAGCCCCAGGAGACGACCCGGGTAAAGGGTTCTCCAAAATGGTTTGGGCTTGGCAGTCGATATTTTTTGTTCACTGTTTTTCCAGAGAATACCCCAGTGGAAGAGTTTTTTTACGAGATTGTTGAGGGTCAGGGTGGCGGCGAGCCCGTAGTTCGTGGCGCATTGCAGCTCCCAGTAAATCAGGCCGAAGTGAATGCTCGGGTCAGGTTGGCCTTTGTTCCTAAACGGCTGGACGCCTTAAAAAGGGTGGATCCGACTCTTGATTTGTCCGTAGATCTGGGGTTTTTCACAATCATTGCGTATCCCATTTTGAAAATTTTATTGTTCATTCACAAGTTCGTTGGAAACTATGGGATTGCCATCATCATTCTTACGATTCTGATCAAGATTCTTACCTTCCCCTTGGTGGTTAAGAGCATGAAGGGCATGAAGAAAATGGCTGAATTTCAGCCAAAAATGAAAGCTCTTCAGGAAAAGCACAAGAATGACAAGGCAGCGCTGAATCTGGAGATGATGGCGCTGATGAAGCAGTCCGGCTACAACCCGATGGCGGGCTGTTTGCCAATGCTGCTTCAGATGCCCATCTTTTTTGCTCTTTATCAAGTTCTGAATTCGGCGCAGGAACTTTATGGTGCTCCTTTTGCATTTTGGATCAAGGATCTTTCGGTTCAGGACCCTCTTTACATCACTCCGATTCTGATGTCAGTCGTGATGTTCTTGCAGCAAAAACTTACACCGCCGTCACCGGGAATGGATCCAGCGCAAAGGAAGATGATGATGTTTATGCCTTTGGTGTTCGGGATCTTCATGTTGGGAACCCCTTCGGGGCTTTGCGTTTACATGTTGGTGAATGCGGTGGTCAGCGTGATACAGCAGCAGTATTTGAATAAAAAGCTTGGAGTGCCCGGAAATGCCGCAAGCATGGCAACCAGCTTCTAAAGAACGTCATATCGATGCTTCCGGATATTTTTCGAATCGAACGATCGTCGCCTTGACGACACCTGCCGGTGGCGCCTTGTGCGGATTGCGAATCTCGGGAGCCAGTGCCATTGCCATCGGTTGTTCGCTCAGCGGGCTACAGCTCTCTCATGAGGATCATCGAAGAGCGAAGCGTGTATGGCTCCACGACGAAAAGGGGGCGCGCCTCGATGAGTGCCTGATGCTGGCCTTCTTTGCTCCGCATTCTTTTACCGGAGAGGACGCAGTCGAGATGTTTCTTCATGGAAGCCCCATGATTGCTCAACGGGTGCTGGAGGAATGTTTCAAGCTTGGCGCTAGGCTTGCGTTGCCCGGGGAGTTCTCTTTTCGTGCAGTGAAAAATGGAAAGCTACAGATCTCTCAAGCAGAGGCAATCAAAGAGGTGATTGCCGCAAGCAATGACTTTTCCCTCGACCTCGCATTGGAAAAACTCGCCGGATCCCAACATCAGCTGGTGGGTGCGGTCAAAAACGAACTGATGCAGGTTTGCTCACTTTCCGAAGCGGGAATTGATTTTTCGGACCAGGACATTGAGGAAGTTTCACTACCCAGATTGAAGGCGCGTTTGAATAAGGTTAGGGAACAGCTCGAGGCACTTAGGGGAAGCTTTGACCGCGGGAAGCGGTTCAACGAAGGCGTGCCCGTTTCCATTTTTGGACTTCCAAACGCGGGAAAATCGTCATTTTTCAACGCGCTACTTGGAGAGGATCGGTCGATTGTCTCGGATATTGCCGGAACCACCCGCGATGTGGTCAGGGAAAAGATTAATCTACGCGGAAAGTCGGGACAGGTAACCTTGAGGCTCTCGGATACAGCCGGGCTCAGGGAGTCCTCGGATGTCATAGAGGGCATTGGAATCGAGCGTTCGCTCAGAGCGGCGGAAGAATCGGATATTGTTGTGGTTGTCATTGATGGTCTAGAGCCGCATTTTGAGCGCGTGAAGGCATATCTTGATCTAGTTGTTCTAGCAGGCAAAGCTTTTGTTTTTGTCATTTCAAAACTGGATCTACTCACCAATGAAGCAAGGAAAGAGTTGACGGATGGCGTCTTTCATTTTTTTCAACAAAACGCTTACTTCATTTCTTCGAATTCGCTGGAAGGGGTTCGAGACGTTGCGGATGGATTGGCGGCATGTGCTGGCTTGCAGCTGATTCGCAAACCCGGCGAGGTGGTGCTTACACAGATGGAGCACGTCAGGGCGGTAGAGTCTTCATTAGAGATTCTGGCGCGCGCCATGGTGGCCAGTGATTTGGTCTTGTTCGCCAATGATGTGAGGCATGCGATGAATGCACTGGGACCATTGATTGGCGAGACCCTTCCTGACGACGTTTTGGGAAAGATTTTTTCGGATTTTTGTATTGGAAAATAAAAAGGAGAGAAAGATGGCAATTCAGTGTGTAGGCGTGATTGGTGCCGGTCAAATGGGGCAGGGGATTGCTCAAACTGCGGCTCAGAGCGGGTTTCGGGTTTGCGTCGCTGATGTGAGTCTGGAGGCAGCTCAGAAAGGATTGGACAAGATTTCGGGTCAGATTGAGAAAATGGTCTCCAAACAAAAACTGACAGGGGATCAGGCTTCATCGATCATGCAAAACCTGAAGGTCGTTGGATCTTTAAAGGAACTCAAGGACTGTGACTTGATTATTGAAGCGGTTTCCGAGAATCTCGAACTTAAAAAAAGAATCTGGGCCGAAGTCGACTCGGCGGCCAAGCCGCAGGCAATATTTGTTTCCAACACCTCATCCATCAGCATCACGGAGCTCGCTGCGGCGACAGGCAGGCCGGGGCAGTTCGCTGGAATGCATTTCATGAATCCGGTTCCGATCATGAAGTTGGTGGAGGGGATCCGAGGAATCCAGACCACGGACGGGACCTTCAATGAGGTGCGTGTCGCAGCGGAAAAGATGGGGAAGACCTTTGTCGTTGCGAGGGACATGCCCGGTTTTGCCGTGAACCGTATTCTGATGCCGATGATCAATGAAGCAGTGTATGCGCTGTATGAGGGAATTGCCTCTGTTGAGGACATCGACACAGCGATGAAACTCGGCACAAACCAACCCATGGGGCCCTTGACCCTCGCGGATTTCATCGGTCTTGATACCTGCCTTGCGATCATGGAGGTCCTTCATGAGGGACTTGGCGATTCGAAATACCGACCTTGCCCGCTTCTCCGGCAATATGTGACCGCAGGGTGGATGGGAAAGAAATCGGGAAGGGGATTTTATAAATATGAGTAAGTTTATTTCGGTCGAGCGACTTTCCTCGGGTGTGATTGAAGTCATGATCAAAAGAGCCGATGCCTTGAATGCCCTCAATCGCGAGGTGTTATCGGAACTGAAGGGGTGTTTGTCCGCGCTTTCCTCCACTTCGGAGGTAAGAGTGGTGATTCTCCGTGGGGAGGGGGACAAGGCTTTTGTAGCGGGAGCGGACATTAAGGAGATGCAAAGCATGTCGCGCTCCCAAGCCGCCGATTTTTCCCGCCTCGGTCATGAGGTATGTTTGCTTTTGGAGCAGATGCCGAAGGTGACGATCGCTGCCGTTCAGGGCTTTGCTCTGGGTGGTGGGACGGAGCTTGCATTGGCTTGTGATTTCATCATGGCCAGTGAGCGGGCGCAGTTTGGCTTGCCTGAGGTTTCTCTGGGGGTTATCCCGGGGTTTGGAGGCACGATCCGGCTTCAGAGGGTTATGGGGATTGCGCGCGCAAAAGAGCTTTTATTTTCGGGCGAAAGAATCAAGGCAGCAGAGGCAAAGGAGCTTGGCCTGATCCGTTCGGTTCATCCTCAGGAAGCTTTTTTCGATACGGTCAGGGGTTTCGCAACGCGAATTGCGGGCAATTCCCTTCAGGCGGTGATTGCCGCAAAGAGATTGATGAATGAGTTTGAGGAGAGCAAGGGCATTCATCCTAAGGTTGATGCCGA
>JAGWXK010000134.1 GCA_018969905.1 Bdellovibrionales bacterium | reverse complement strand
CTGACAGGAAAAGACTCCGACTCGGATCCGATCCTGGCCGTAGTGCTCTCGATATTCGGGCTATCCTTTGTGTTTGATGCCATCGCTCAGAGCAAACTGAACTCGATTCTTGATCAGCAAGCGGTGCTCGAGGCGACGTCTTCGAATCAAGCGACTCTCCCGAGTTCGGATTGACGCAAGCGAGGCCGCAGGATGCGGCATGGAGGCCAAAGAATCATCAATCCAAAGCAAGGTACCTCCAAATTTCTTGAATTGACTCCCACTCTCGGAGGGCCGGGAAAAAAAAGGCCCACTTCCTGGCTAAAGGAAGAGGGCCTAGGCAACTCCCGTGGCTAAACGGGATTTACCGTTGGAGGAAAGTTATTTTTTGATGTTCTTGTACTTGTTCATGAACTTTTCCACGCGTCCTGTCGTGTCCACACGGCGGTCTTGACCGGTGTAGAACGGATGGGATTTGGAAGAAATTTCCACCTTCGCAAGTGGATACTCTTTTCCATCTTCCCACTTGATAGTTTCCTTGGTTTGGATGGTGGAACGAGTGAGGAACGAGAATCCGCTCTGCAGATCCTTGAAAACAACGTCACGATAAATTGGATGTAAATTTTCTCTCATGGCTCTTGCTCCCGATTACTTCTTGGAATGGCTTGGCATTTTGGTTTCCGTAAACAACACGTGCTTACGGGCGACGGGATCGTACTTCTTGAGTTGGATCTTGTCGGTCTGCTTTTGCTTGTTCTTGGTGGTATAGTAGCTATACCCGGTTTTTGCTGAAGAGATCAGCCTTACTTTTTCACGCATTTGAGAATGTACTCCGAACAGTTTCCGGGGATGGGCTCATGGCCCGATCCAAACAGGCTGCTGACACACAGCCTTTTCCGGATAGGTTAATTTCAATCAAGACCTAGCAAGATAGGACAAATCCTGGAAAATTACAAGAACGAGAACAGGAGTTTGATGTCCTCGTCCTCAAACCGCATTCCACCCCCAAAAAAGTACGAAAACCTTCCATCAACCCTGCGAAACCCCTCGACCCCACCTGACAGGTAAAAAACGGAAATTGGCTGATAAATCGTATAGATACGGGAATCCGCCTGCGCCGTCCAGATTCCATTGATGGTTTTGGCTCGAAAATAAAGGTCACCTTTCAGTTGAAGTTGTTGAGTGTTTTCCGCAGGCCCGAGGTTGACCCCGAACGATGTCGCACCATCCCCCCGAAGCAGCCCGACACTCACATCAAAGCGCTCCTTCACGATTCGTCCGAACATTACGGAAAAGCTGAATCCCCCCTTGTCCTGAATCGTTGCGCTGACCACGTTCGGACCAGTGACTCCTGAGATTTCCGTTGTGGTGATCTTTTGTGAAAAAATCCCCCGAGGGTCCATGTCGATCCCGATGATGTAATAGCGGTCGGGCTTTGGGTAAATCGAGAGCAGAACCGAGGCACGGGCGGCATCAAAGGCGGAAAGCTGCTGGATTCCAAGGTTCATCTCAAGGCGCATCTCGCCTGCGCGTCCAAGCAACTTGTTCAAGGACTTCAGCGCTTTTTTCAATTCCTCGGCATAGGCCGGATCATTGAGAACCATCCCTACCGATCCTTGCCCTTGATTGATCCGGGTCATTTGATCCCGCATCTGATCAATCGCATCCTCGAGCTTGATGAGAGAGCGCTGGGCCGTCTGGGTGAGTCCACCTTGAGGGGAGAGCGTTTTTGAGGCCTCCTCAAGAGTCTTGTTGAGCTGGCGGATGGTGGAGCGGATTTCATCGGGGTTGATCGACTCCTTCAGGGTGGTGGTCAGGCTTTTCATCTCTCCCATGAGCGCTTGCATGTCGGTTGACTTTTCGCCCACCGGAATGTTCTTCGTGTCAGCTCGAACGCGCCCCCCGATCCCCTCAAGGATCAATCCCCAAACCGCTGGAAGTTCAGGCGAACGATTGGAATGAGTATCCTTTGCAGGACTCCCCTCAACAGGGGAAATCGATGGCTTCGGTTGGTTGCCCGGCTCCTCCAGAGTGTGCTCGCCAGTGTATTTCACAGGCTTCAGTTCAAGGAACCGATCCCCCAAAAATCCTTCACTCCTGACATAGGCCTTGGTTTCGGAAGTGATCGCCACGGGAGCCGTGACGCAAATCCTGAGATTCACGCCAGCGGTAATCAGGCCGATGTCCGAGACATATCCGATGTCCAGACCCAGGGACTTTACCGGTGACTTCATCTTGAGCCCGGTTGCATCTTCGATCGTCACCTGGACGGATTCACAGCGGCGCCACCAATAGGGCTTGTTGTTGATGTACACCGTAAGTCCACCCAAAAACAAAATACCAGCGGCGGTAAAAATTCCTGTTTTGAATTTCGTTGCCCGACTTGCCTCATTTGCGTTTGCCATTGCCGTCTCCAAACCGAATGGATTTCATTTCCTGAATCTCACTTCAAAAACAACCGTTCCGCCCTAAGCGGAAGAATCATGGTCCAAAAATAATCCAAAAGCAGAATCATCAGGCAAGCTGCCACCACGGTGGAACGAGTGGAAAGTCCGACCGAACGGGCTCCGCCGCTTGCCCGAAATCCGAAAAAACATCCCATCCACGCAAGTGCCGCTCCGAAGGATACGCTCTTTACAAAACAATGAAGGAGATCGATCCAGTCCGTCCACTGCCGGAACCCTTTCCAGAATACGGGATAGCTTAAATCCAAAACAGAACACGCAATCACCGCAGATGCGAGAGTGGAGACTCCACCAAACAAAAACGCAAGAATTGGCATCATCGCAGCCCCAGCAAGGACTCTGGGGAACACAAGGTATTCATAAGGATTCACTCCCATCACCTCAAGGGCATCGATCTGCTCGGTAACCCTCATGCTCGCAACCTCGGCACCGATCCCGGCTCCCGCCCGCCCTGTCACCATGATGGCTCCGATCACAGGTGCCATCTCGCGAAAAATGCCGACACCCAGGGTTCCACCCACAAGAGCCTGTGCTCCGAAAAGTTCAAAGCTCTTGTAGAGCTGGTATCCAAGCACCGCTCCGATGAATACTGCGGCAACACAAAGGATGCCAAGACTGCTAACCCCGATGAACTCGCACTGGTTGATGAATATCCCGGAACGGTGCCGAAAACGGCCCGCACTTTGGAGCGTGCGCCCCATGAACAAGGTCAGCTCTCCGATCCACTCCACCGAAGCTCTCAGTCTTTCCATTATTTTCACGACTCACCCATCTTGCCTGTGAAGGGGCCGAAATGAAAAGGGATTTTTGTGTATCAGTACGTTGAAAACTCGATTTCAGGGTGTTCAAAAAGGCGAAGATGCGAGGATCTTTGGCCAAAGGCGAATGAGGCGCACCTTTCGTGCGTTGGAATGAGACCTTAGGCTAAAGAGCGCAACAGATTCGCCTTTTTCAACACCCTGTTAGTCCCGATAAACGCCGTGGTAGAAAACGTGCAGGTAATGAAGCCCAAGAATCAGGGCAATGATGGCATAGACAAATCCTGCCGAGAAAGCGATCAAGACCGGATGCACGTAGGGAAGGATCGCCATCGGAAAAGCCTCGGAAACAAGCAAACAAAGGCTCATGACGGCAAAAATGTTGTCATCGCTGACATAGGCGGTGTAGCGGACGGCCTTTTCAAACTCGGCCTTCCGGGTCCGGCGGGCAAGCTCGTTCATGGTGGTGGCGTCTGAAAGCGCCTTTGCCTCCCAATCTTCTGACTTTCGACGTTTTTTGATTTTTTCGTACCATTCCTCGGACACAAAGCGGATTGTGAAAGTATCAAGCCAATACCCGAACCGGGACAGCCCTGATCCCCCTCCCCCGTACACCCGGGCTGCCTGCTCCCGCCACTCCCGCTCGACCGTATCGATCTGCTCCAGAATGATCGACCCGAGCTTTCGTTTCATGAGCTGATACACACTCCCGCAATGAGCGGCGGTCATGGCAAAAAGGAAAACTGCAATCAGAATCAGGGATGGGCGATAGCTGGGAAAATCCAGAATCATCCTGAGCGCACCCGCAATCATCAACGCATTAAAGGTGATTCCGTCGCCGATCGTATCGAGTGTGCGCCCAAGCGGGGTCGAACTGTTCTTTAAGCGCGCAAGAATGCCGTCCGTGCAATCAAGAACGGTGCGGATCTCAAGGAGCAGGACGGCCAGGAGATAATGCTTGAAGAAAACCATGGAAGCCGCACCCACTCCAACACAAGTGTGGGCGAAGGTGATCTGGTTCGGGGTAATGGGAGTGCCCTTGATGAGATGAGCGATCCTTTTTGCAATCCGGTGACGGTACAAACGATTCAGGGGATCCAGAAGGCGACTCAAGCTTTTCGATGGAAGACGATCCATGGGCGAATGATCTTACGAGAAGTTTTCTGATTTTGAAAAGGTTTTTATGGTAAAAACCCCTTATGCCAAATCTCATTAAAGTGGCTCCCTCAGACTCCTCCACCATCCAACTGGCTTTTGATTCCGGAGAAGAGTTCACGCTCTCTTACCTGGATCTTCGCTTTGAATGCCCGTGCGCCACCTGTGTGGATGAGATGACCGGGAAACGTACGCTCAGGCGCGAAACGCTCAACCCCAATGTAAAACCCACGAAGATCGAGCCTGTGGGTCGCTATGGGATCCACATCGAATGGAACGATGGCCACCGCACAGGAATGTATCACTTTGACAGACTTTATGCGCTGGCAGCTCGCTAACTGGCCTCGATCGCTGTTGTTGAAGGGCCAAAAGAAGTGAGCCTACGGTTATGGAAAGCCACATAGATCGAAAGGTGATCGATCAGGCCTTGAATGGTTTTGGTGGTGCACCAGGTTCGCCTGAAGAGCCGGTTTAAGTTTGCTCGAAGCATGGCGCAGGTGTGATTGAGCGAGAATATCGG
>JAGWXK010000022.1 GCA_018969905.1 Bdellovibrionales bacterium | reverse complement strand
CACTATGAGCACGAGGACTCATTCTGGTATGTTGTCATCGCAAAAGATACATCCGATGAAAGCCAGATTGAGATCATCGATGTTTTTCCCACTCGGGATCCTGAGTTGGTTGCTCTTTGTCGTCATGGAAAGAAAGAGGTGATTGGTGGGGGCATGGCATCGGAGTCTGCTTCAGATGAAGTTTCGGAAAAGGCGAGAAAAAACGTTCACTGAAGATCAGATCTGGCCGAAAGCGTAAGTAAACCCCGCCTGACTGGAGCATGCATGAGGATTTCCTGAGGACAGGCAGGTGCCGAATTGGGCTGCCCTGGCTTGAGGGACCACATAGATTGAATTGAGGTTGAATCCCTGAAAATTCAAAACAGATCCAGAGCTGCTCAAGGCGCCACATTGGGCTACGAACTGATTTCCGTAGACAAAGGGATTTCCATTCTGCGCCGGAAATATGCAGACATTTTCAGAGTTGAGCACTGCAGGAAAAACTCTGAGAGATCCTACATTCCCGGACACGGCACATGCACGATATTCCCTGCTCAAATCCCCGCCCACATTCCTGATGTTTATGGATTCGGAGCACTGCATGTATCCGGGAAGCGGGGTGGTATTGTTTGAGTTCTCGCTGGTAATTGCATTCGGGTTTGGGGGGAGGAATCTAGGGTCAGGGGCCAGAGCCTGATTTCCGCAAGCTGAAACAAGAATCGCAAAACCAACCATACCCAATGACCAACTTGAATTTTTCATGACTTCCTCTCAACAATCCCTTTACCCTTGGGAGTTGCAAAGCCAATGCCAGCCTTATGGGCTGATTTCATTGGTGTTTCTCTTTTGGTGCTGTCAAAACTTTCAACACATGAAAAGGCGGCTGGATTCAAGGAAAAAAGTAGAAGATCGGTAGGGATCAGGACCTTGATGATTGAAAAAAGCCCCGAACCTTTGGCGCCAAAAGCATTGCGAGCACCAGGAGAAGCGCTGACTGGCACAATCTGACGTACCAATCCGGACCAAGGATTTTGGCGACAGAGAGGTAGGGGGAGGCTTTCATGGTACGACGGGTAATCGAGGCACGCAGAATCGTCTCTTCGTTCACGCGCGTGGATTCCAGAGTTTCTCCCAGAGGGTCGATGGAAACGCTGATTCCTGTATTGGTGGACCTAAGCAATGGGAGTCTGGTTTCAATGCTCCGGAACTGGGTAAGCGCAAGGTGCAGATAGGGCTCCCCGTATGGACCAAACCAGGAATCATTGGTGATGTTCAGAAGAGCGTCTGCTCCCATCAAGGCCCCATTTACAGAATGATTGGTAAAGAGGCCCTCGTAGCAAATAGAGGGTGCGATTTGAAAGGACTCTCCTGATGAATTCAGAAGGGTTTTGAGCTCTGCCCCAGGCCCCCGTCCAAAAAAACCCATCGTGGGGAACCATTCCTTCATGGAAGGAAAGTTCTCTGCGAACGGAAGTGTTTCACCAAACTGGAGAAGAATGGCTTTGTGATAGACATCTTTTTTGCGAGATGGGCTGTGATAAATGAACAGTGAGTTGTATTCCTTCAGGGATTCGTCAGAATCGTATCCTCCGAATGCAAGTGTGCCTTTGAAATCATTCAAAAACGAATTCAATCTATAGTCCAGACGCTGTTCCAGACCGGTCTTGGGTTTCTGAAAAATCGCGGGATATGCGGTTTCGGGCCAGACCAGAACATCCGGCTTGGGATCCGACTGCAGGGCGCGACTGCTCAAGGAGAGAAACTTTTCCATGACTTCATCAGTGGCGTCGAGTGCGCCCCGTTCCGCGGCAATTTTCAAGTAGTCTCCGATGTTTGCCTGAACCAGGGACAAATGAAGTGTCGGTGGGCGGAAAGTTGTGCCCGGGCCTTCTGTTGTACCCTCGAGCCGAGAAAGACGGTACTCCTGAATCCGCATCGAACCGTATGCGAGGATAGAGCTCCCCAGCATCAAGACCTGGAGAAGAGGTCTCCAGTCACGATTCTGTATGGCACGAAAAAACAGTCCATTGAAAAGGATCACAATCGTAGTTAGAAAAAATGGACCTCCGATGTCTGCAAGCTGGCGGACGTGGGAAGAGTGATAAAATGCGTGGCCTGCGGTGTCTAGAAACAGTTTCGGGTAAAGGGACTCGATCCCCGCATAAAGAAAACCAAGAGTGAGCCAATAAAAAAAAGGAAAACGTGAAGGATTCAAAGACTTTGAAATCCGCTCTCTTAGCAGGAGAAAAAGAGGGATTTGAAGTTGTCCTGTGAGGCAAAAAAGCAGAAACACACCGATTGCAGCAGGCAGGGGAAGCCCTCCGTATTGCTGGGTCGCGTGAACCATCCAGTAAAAGCCCCCGAGGCAAATGACAACGGAGGGAACCATCCCAATGAGGAAAATCCACTTTGGACCCCGATCAGTCTCCGGAATCCGCTGGACTGCAATCAAGAGCGGAACAAACCAGATCCACTGAAGCCAGGCTTGGTCCCAGGGGGCGAAAGAGAAGACATATAGAATGCCGCTCAAAAGAGCCAGTAACAGGGATTTGATCATGAATGGTTGAAAGAATACCAAAGAATCACACGAGAGCGATTATTTTTTCGAAGCTGTGTTCCGGCCGATGGAGCGGCTCAACTCAACTGCCGCGAGAGACCGATAGGCATCCACCTTGCCACCGGAGGCGACTTTGCCTCGAAGCCCCGCCACTGGAGTGCTGTTCTTGATGATGAGTTCTTTTACTTGAGAGGGTAGAAGGCTCGGGTCGCGTGAAAGAATCAGCGCTGCGATTCCGGAAACAAATGCAGTGGCCTGGGATGTGCCGGTCATCTTTCCATATCGCCCGCCGGGGATGGTGCTCAATATGCCTTCTCCCGGAGCGGCCACATCAACGGAACGCACACCCCAGTTGGATGAAGAAAGTATCTGGTTGTCCGAATCGATGGAGGCAACCGTGATGATGTTGCGGAGTCCTTTCAGTTGGTAGGCGGCCGGATAATAGCGATAATCCTCGACATCGGTATTGTGATGGTCATTTCCCGCAGCTGCAACGATCAAGACACCATGTTGCTCGGCTTTCTTCATCGCCAGGAACTCCTCTTCTGAATACTCCGGCCCACCACCCGAGTAGTTGATGATCTTGGCGCCGTTGTCGATCGCGTAGTGAAGTGCTTTAATGGTGTTTGCGAGGTTTACCGATCCGGGTGCGGACTCGGAATAGTAGCGAACAGGCATGATCTTTACAGCTTGAGCCACTCCTGAGGTGCCGGTTTTGGGATTTGCCACCGCTCCGATGATTCCTGCGATATGGGTGCCGTGTCCATGAAAGTCACCCGGATTGGCGGACTTTAATACAAAGTCCCAACCATAAACCTGTTCCATCCTTGAGTTTTGAGAAGGGTATGCGGCTTTCCACAAATTCGGCTTGAGATCAGGGTGATTTGGATCAATTCCGGTATCGATCACTGCCACGATCACTTTGCGGTTTCCCTGAGGAAGGGTCCATGCCCTCTCGACATTGGAGGCTTGATTGGAAAGGCCCCAGTTGCGGATTTTGAAGTCCTTCCCATGCGGGAATGAATGCACCGGGGTTGCGAGAAGAAAGAGGATGGTCAAGAGGATGTTGTGATACTTCAATGATCTGTCCGCGCCTTTCATGGAGGTTAGGAGTACAAGATCGATGCCAATTCCGAAAGGTGCAGTGGATAAAATTGAGGAATCAAGGATTCGAAAACAAAGGTTTTTTTATTCAATGAATTCAGTGAATGCGTCTCCTTGGTAAAAGCGAAAACAAAATTTACACACAACTGTAAAAGGTTTTTACAGCGATCGCATGCACCCAGGAACGCCCCTCTCGCGGAAACCAACTCATGTGGTATCGTGCCCGGGGAGTGTCCATCATGAGTAGAACCTTGATCTTCATCCGTCATGCCCATCGCGATACCGAGGACCCATCTCGTGACAACGGTTTGAGCGAAAAAGGCAAAGCCCAGGTAACAGATCTTGTCCATTACTTCAAGTCCTGGTGCAACCGGGAGCATGAGGATGCCAGGATCAAACTCATGTGTTCACCCAAGAAAAGATGCATCCAGACACTGGAACCGATTGCAGCCGCATTGGAGCGCAAGCTTGATGTGGATGCGCGGATTTCGGAGGTGCAATTTTTGGAGACGGAAGTTTCGGTCAGGGAGCGCCTTGAGGCATTTCTTCAAGATTGGAAATCGAGGAGTTCAGAGGTGACCCTGGTTTGCTCTCACGGAGATGTCATTCCCTTATGTGTGCAAATGCTGACCGGTGCCCGGATTGGAATCAAAAAAGCCGGTTTCGTTCAGATCGAAGGGGTTGCAGGAGATTTTTTTCTGACCGCTTTGATTCAAAAGATTTGATTCTGATGTTAAGAGTCCTGAAGTGAACCTTTTTAGCGCGTCTACCTACCATTTCGACCTGCCGCAATCTCTGATTGCCGACACCCCGCTCAAGGCCCGGGATCAGTCCAGACTCCTGGTTGTCAATCGGTTGAGCCGTACCATTGAGCACAAGCGCATGCTTGATTTGCCCTACATCCTGACACCCGATTATGTGCTTGTTGCCAACAATACACGTGTCTTTAAGGCTCGTTTGCTTGGAGAACGGGAAGGAACAGGCGGAAAGGTGGAGTTTTTTCTTCTTTCAAGAGTCGGCGATTTGGCCTGGGTAGGAATGATGAAAGCGGGAGCAAAGGTGATGCCCGGATTCAAGTTTCAGGTAGTTGCACCATCGGGGGAGATTATAAGTGCCGAGGTGAGTTCCAGGATTGATGCTCCGGAAGGAGCGTTGTTTGAAGCAAGATTTTCAAAAGACCCCGTCCTTCTTGATGCGGGCGAAGTTCCGCTGCCCCCTTATATCATTCAGCAGCGGGAGGCCAAGGGTTTGGACGCGGTTTCGCCGGAGGAGCTCGAGGATTACAATACGGTTTTTGCGAAGGAATCCGGCTCTGTTGCAGCCCCCACTGCCGGGAGACACTTCACTGTGGAATTGATGGATAGACTGAAAAAACATGGAAATTTATGGGAGGAAATTACTCTTCATGTGGGGATAGGGACTTTCAAGCCGGTGAATTCCGAGGACATTCGGAATCATTCCATGCATGGTGAAATGACCACGATCACGGAAGAAGTTGCAAAGAGACTCAATGAGTACAGGAGATCGGGGAAAAGAATTCTCGCTGTGGGGACCACTACGGCAAGAACTCTGGAAGGCAGGGCACTTCTTTGCGCCGATCCTCTTCGGATCGAACCTGGCAGCAAGGAGGTGAACCTCTACATCCATCCTGGAAGCGGACATGAGTGGCGATGGGCCGATGCTCTTTTGACAAATTTTCATCTCCCCGGGAGCACGCTCCTGATGATGGTGGCTTCGAGAATCGGAGATCCGGACTTCACTCTTCAGGTCTATCATGGGGCGATTGAGGAAAAGTACCGGTTTTACAGTTATGGTGATGCCATGCTAATTCTGGACAGATGATTCAGAAAACCCTGCCCGTCGGAGCATTTCTTTGCAACTGCCAGATCCTGGTTTGTCCTGAGACCCGTAACGCCTTGGTGATTGACCCCGGAGAAGAACCTGCCAGGATCTTGAAAACCATCTCTGAAATCGAAAAAGATTTGGGAGGTCCGGTTGAACTGAAGGCGTTGTTTCATACCCATGCGCACTTTGACCACATTGGCGGGTCTCGGGATGTAAAGGAGCACTATCTAGCAGCTGGAATCGCCGCTCCCCAGATTTTTTTGCACAAAGCTGATGAGTTCATCTATTCCATGCTGCCAAAGCAGGCGGCACGATTCGGATTTCAGCTCAAGGACCCGCTCCCGGTGGATCGGTATTTTGAAGATGAACAACGTCTTGCGATCGGTAAACTTCGCTTCACTATTTTACACACGCCCGGACACTCGCCCGGAGGGGTCTGCTTTAGGCTGCATGAAGATTCCAAATTGGGGGTTCATGAAACAGTTTTTACTGGTGACACCCTCTTCAGGGAGGACATCGGACGCGCGGACCTTTGGGGTGGAGATGAGGAAACGCTGGTTCGCAGTATTCGGACACGTCTTCTGACTCTCGACGACGACACCTGCGCCTGGCCAGGTCACGGGCCCAGCACCTCGATCGGGCATGAAAAAAGAAATAATCCTTACATTTGATTCAGGAGCCCCGGGACGAGTGGGAACGAACTGACATCTGAAGTGCCGAGCCCCCTGGATCCAACGGGCCCCGAGACTGGAGAATCAGGTTTCGAGCCTGATGAAACTCAAGGCCCCAGTTCATCATTTTTGAAAAGCAGAGCTCATCCCAGAACTTTCCGATTCGTTTGATCCCTTTACGGGCGCCGGTGATTGAAACGGCGACTCTTCCAGCAAGGACCCTGAAAAAATCCGCAAGGTCTTTTCTGTCGGCGGCTTTCACAAGGAGCTGGATCTGGCCTTTTTGTACCGAGGCAGAAAACACCCGCACCCGAAAACGCTTTGCATAAATATAGATTTGACTGGTGATTCTGGAACGGTGCCTCCGATGGGCGAGGTCCCAGAGCCCTTTTGCTTTCTTGGAGTTCAGGAGAACGATCTGAGGAACGTTGGAGAAGTAGGGGCGCTTGGTTTTTCTTTTGCCTCGAGAGGCGGGGCCGCCATGGGCAAGCCTTGGATGGAGCAGGGCAGACCACTTGGCACCTTCTTCGGATCCTGGAGGAAGAATTGCTTTCAGGTAAGGTGCTTTGCTTTGCATTCAGTAAAAACAGTAGCGAATAAAATACGCTGGGGCAATGTCATTTTACGAAAATTTTTATGAGCCAATAATGTGGCACCCGTATTGAAGGTCGAAAAATGACTTAAGAGGGAGGAGTTACCAGACGAACATGAAATGGATCATGAGGGAGAAAAACCCCCCGGTCAGAAGAGACTGGTCTGGGCTGAGGGTTGGATCCTGAGTGTCGGCGAAGTTCTGGGTGTGGTAGAGGGCCTCTACCGTCATGTAGGTTTTCTTGTAGACGACGGGGAATTCAAAACCACCTCCCACGTCAACACTCATCGTAGAATCTGTATCCGGCAGGTTTGAGGAGAGGCTTGTTTGCGATTTGCTCATGGCACCGATTCCGCCCATGAGGAATGGGTTGGCAAATGAGATGGGAGCGGCTGCGTCTTTTACGTCGAGATAGTATTTGAGGTGAAATCCGTATCCAATCAGACTTACATCGTAGTTTGCGCTTCCTGTTGAAAAGCTGTGGTTCGCAAAAAACACGCCGAGATCCCCGGCCAAATTGAAGCCAAACCAGTACTGGATTCTGGCATCGAAGCGGGGAAGTGCGGAGGTGTAGAGTTTCCCCCGGTTTCCGGTGGCGGATTGATAGCCGAGTCCAAGCGAAAGACCGAAGAATCTTCCGTACTGGAAAAACTGAGTGTCCTCGTTTTCTTCTTCGTTCATGTTGAAGTCACCGTACTCAAGATGGGGGGAGGATCCATCAAAAAGTCCCGGATCATCTTTTTTTGGAATTCCCGGAGCTTGGGGGGCGCCTTCCGCGGGTGGAACCCCTTGGGCTTCCGCGGATACCGGAGCGGCCACGCAAAAAAGGTTCGCCCAAAAAACCAGGGAAAGAAGAAGACGCCTAGAAATAGAAATGCATGCCAGCATTAAGGAAGCTCACTCCAAAGGTTTTCAGAACAAAGGAACCAGAACTGGAAGTCAGGTTTTCGGCGCTCATTCCTGCTTCAAAGCTGATCCCGACATGATCCACCCCGGGAATGAAAAATTCCGTTCCAAGCCCGCCGAGAAATTCAACTCCATTTTGTTGATTTGCGTACACATACCCGGCTCCCCCAAGAAAGTAGAAGTTCGCATAGCTTTCCGCATGCACCGTCTGCATGTACTTTGCACCAAATACGCCGCTTCCCCCTGAGCCGGAATAAAACCCGGCGATGACTTCAACCATCGCTCTTGGAGCAATTCCATACTTCAGGCTGATTCCAGGGGTTCCGTTCGTGAGATTGGTATTCGCGAACTGGGCATTGTAGCCGAGGCCGACTTTCCCGAACAATTCTTTTGCGGAAACGGGCGTCCCCTGGAAGATCCAGAACAAAAGGAGAGTGGAGGCAGATTTCCAGAAGGCAGGCTTCATCTGAATTGAGCGTAACATAGGGTTTTTTTTTGACAATAGCAGTTTCAGGACATAAATCCATAGTCTATGGAAAATTGGTTCGATCGGAAGAGATTGTCGGTGATTTTCGCACTACTTGTACTGACTGGGGTGGGGACGTATTTCTACCAGTCTGTTTCGGAAAAAAAGGAACAGGAAGGCAAAACGGCCCTGTATAAGGTTCAGAAAGCTTTCGAAGAAGAGATCAAGGCGATTCCTGAATCTGAACGCACTCCGGGTGCATCTTTCGATGTTGATTCTCGTTTTTCCAAGACAGTGGCGGAGTTAAACGGGATCTTGAAGTCCCGATCTGCCAGTGACAGGGTTCTTTTTGAGGCTGCTTTCCGATTGGGCTCCTTGTACCTTGAGAATCGTCAACCCGACAAGGCTGCGACGCATCTGAAGGAAGGCGTTGTTTTTTCAAAGACGGGCATTCAGCGGGCTTCGATCCAGTTTCTTCTTGGATCCGCGCTGGAACAGATAAATCAAGCCAAAGAAGCTCTGGGCGCTTTTCAAGACGGGCTATCGCAGAACGTGGGTGCGATGAAGGGTGATTTTCTTCTGGGAATGATGCGGGCTCACCTGCAGAGGAAAGAAATTGAACAGGCAAAAAAGATTTCCGACCAGATTTCGAAGGAACTTTCGGGATCCAAGTTTGTTGAGGCCGCAAGCCAGATCCTGAAAGACACGAAGTGATGCGTCGAGCGGTTTTTTTTTGCCTCTTCTTGGTCGTTCATGTTGGTTGTTCCAGTCGGAACCTCAGGCCTGGTTTCCGGAATGAACAAGAAGTGCTTCGGCGCACATGGAGCTATTCTGTAGCTCCGCTCTCTACGGGAAATCACCTGGGAGGCGTAGAGTATGTTTCCCCGGTGATTCAGGAAAACACCCTCCTTTTTGGGAGTTCCAGATTTGGGATCATTTCGTTCTATCCGGAAATTAAGCGGACTAAATGGACTTTGCCGGTTGAAAACGGGGTGATCAGTCAGGTTACGACTCAGGGAGGAGTGGTTTACTTTACCGGGGGGGATGGAAAACTGTATTCCGTTTCATGTGAGAACGGGAAGATTCTCTGGGACTATGATCTTCGAAACCCTGTGACATCGGCTCCAACCATCAAAGGGGATGATCTTTATCTCGTGACCAGCGATGATTCACTTTTGAGTCTGGAGCAAAAAACCGGGAAATGGCAGTGGCAGTATCGCAGGCGCAACGTATCAGGCCCCGTGATTCATGGTGCAACTCGGCCCTTGGTTCTTGCAGACAGCATCTGGGTTGGTTTTGCAGATGGCGCTTTGGTGTCCTTGTCTCGAAAGGACGGCAAGGTTCTTTGGGAAAAGCAGCTCAATTCAAATAAGAGGTTCTCAGGATTGAATGCAGAGTTGGCAGAGTCTGACGGAATGGTCTTTGTCCCGGCTTTTGACCAGGCGCTCTACGCCTTGAATTCGAAGACTACCAATCCGATCTGGGTGAAAGAGGGACTGGGAGGATCCAAGAAAGTTACAATTGCAGGTGGCGTTGTTTTTGCGCCGTCTTCCCAGGGCAGGGTGTACGCATTGGAGGCAAAATCCGGTAAAGAGATCTGGAATTTCGAGCTTGATGGGGGCGTACCGTCGGAAATCGTGGTTACGGATCGCCATGTGATTTTTGGGTCCACTCACGAGTATCTTTATGCGCTGGATCGTACAACCGGAAGGCTTGTTTATCGGCAGCAGGTAGGCTTTGATTCAGGATTTTCTGGAGGCTTGGCGTTTGATCCAGTCAGGCGTTCTCTTTTTGGACTCAGTCGGGGGGGGAACTTGTACACTTTTCAATACCTCTACTAGGATAGTGCAAAGAGTAAGTTGCTGTAATTTTGATGAAAATCATTTAAACCGTACAAAAAAGTATTGTTTTGATTGGTGTTTCATGGCACCATCCGGAACCTAAGGAAAAGGTTTCAGGCTATGAATGTTTCTCCTCTCGAAGAGTATGGTCTTAGATGCGCGGTTCAGTTGGCATCTCTCCCCGAGGGAGAGAGTTTGTCAGCGCCAGAGATTGCCGAACGTGAGGGGCTGTCAGTTGAATATGTTTCCAAGTTTATGCTGCTTCTGAAGAGAGGCGGTCTGGTAAAGACCATTCGTGGAATCAAGGGCGGCTTCTTGCTTGCCAAGCATCCTGCCGAAATTCCTCTGAAAGAGGTGTTCGATGCCTTAAAGCAGAATCGGAAGACAAATCGCGGATTTTGTGATTCCTTCTCGGGCAAGTCTGAAACCTGTGTGAGATCCAAAGGCTGCGCAATTCGCCCCTTCTGGCAGATTCTTTCCCGGTACATAGAAGAATTCACCACGCGCCTGACGCTGCAGGACCTGCTTCAGGGCGAGGAAGTCACAAGTTTGAAAACACGCGGAATCGCTCTTGAAAATGTAGCGCGATTCAAAGAGGAAGTCACCGTATGAGCCACGCTCTTTTTGAGATTCAGGATCTGCACGTTGCCGTAGAGGGTAAGAAAGTGCTGAATGGTGTGAGTCTGCGGGTCAATCGTGGAGAAGTCCATGCCATCATGGGACGAAATGGTACCGGAAAAACGACTCTTGCCTATACCCTGATGGGGCACCCGAGGTATGAGGTGCTTTCTGGAAAAATCATTCTTGATGGCGAGGAACTCACCGCACTCAGGCCTGAGGAGCGGGCAAAAAAACGTCTGTTTCTCGCTTTCCAGTATCCGGTTGCGATTCCAGGGGTCAGTGTTGCTTCATTCCTTCGGGCTTCTTTGAAGTCGGTACGGGGTGCGGAGGTTCAGCCCGCCCAGTTTCGTGCGTTAATCCGTGAGGAACTAAAGGGCCTTGGAATTCCCGAGAGTTTCATGACCCGTTCACTGAACGAGGGATTCAGCGGAGGCGAAAAAAAACGCCTTGAAACCTTGCAGTTGCGCCTTTTCAAGCCGAAAATGGCAGTTCTTGACGAGACTGATTCCGGACTCGATATTGATGCCCTTCGGATCGTATCTGAAAATCTCCAGGACTATCGGAATTCAGATAGGGGAATGCTGGTCATCACACATTATCAGCGCATGCTGAACTACATCAAGCCTGATGTGGTCCATGTATTCGGTAGTGGGCGGATCCTGGAAAGCGGTGGTCCGGAGCTTGCGATAAAACTTGAGGAGCAGGGCTACGAATGGGTCCAGGGAGCCTGAGGATTCATGAAAGAATTCATTCTTTTCAAAAACTCCGCTGATTTCTCCGGAACCCCAAAGTCAGTGCATTTCAGAGCACTTGCCGGCGAGTCGAGGTTTCATTTTCAGGAAGTTCGTGAGGCTGGGGCTGTTTACGAAATCGAAATTCATGCCGCCCCAGAATCCTCACTCGAGGTTGTTGTTTTTCAGAACATTCCCGAGGGTAGCCGGGTTTGGATTCGAATTCGCGTGGCGGTAGAGGCTGAAGCAAAACTCAACCTCATCATGATTCAGAACGGTGGAGAAAACTCCCAGGTTGAAATCGATTCAACCATGCTAGGCAAGGGTGCCCGGATCGAACTTCGAGGACTGCAAAACGCAAAAAAAAACCAGAAGTTTTCAATTCGCGCCGAAGTCTTGCATGGAATTCCGAACACCAGCAGTGACCTTCAGATTTGGTGCGCGGCTCGTGATGATTCAAGATCCGTCTTCAGTGGTAGCGTGAGAATCGGCAAAGGAGCGCACCATACCGAAGCCTTCCAAAAAAACAGAAACCTGATGCTCTCCAGACGTGCCATTGTGGACTCTTTTCCGAAGCTCTTTATCGAGAACGACAATGTCAAATGTTCCCATGGCAGTTCGACAAGCACCCTTGAGCCGGATCAGTTGTACTATCTGCAGTCTCGCGGAATCAGCGCGGATTCCGCCGAGGGCATGATGATCCAGGGGTTCCTTCGGGAGGCGGTCTCAGGTATCAGCGATCAGGCTTGCAGGGAAGAGATTCAATCCAAACTCGGAATCCTTGATGAGGAGTGGGCATGAACAGCCTAGTTCGAAAGGATTTTCCGATTCTTTCCCGGATCATTGAGGGTAAACCCCTTTGCTATCTGGACAATGCCTCCACTTCACAAAAACCCAGGAAAGTAGTGGATGTCATTTCACGTTTTTATCTCGAAACGAACGCGAATGTACATAGGGGTGTTTACCACCTTTCCCAGGAAGCGACGGATGCATTTGAGTCTGTGCGGGGCAAGGTTCGGCGGTTTTTGGGTGCACCCTCAGAGCGTGAAGTGATATTTACCAAGGGAACTACGGATGCGATCAATCTTGTTGCCACGTCCTTCGGTGAAATGGCCATTCTCGAGGGAGATGTCATTGCGGTTACCCGGATGGAGCATCATGCGAATTTTGTTCCGTGGCAGCAGCTTGCAAAGCGGAAGAAAGCTCGTTTTGAGATCATCGAGTTGACGAACGACTGGAGGCTTGATCCCAAGGAAGTGGATCGGGTATTGGGACTGAAGCCGAAAATCCTGGCAGTCACCCTTATGAGCAACGTAACGGGTGTTACGAACCCGGTTGCATCGCTTGCGGCACGGTTCAAAATGGCCGGGGCCACGATTCTGGTCGATGCCGCTCAGGGGATTGGCCATTCGGAAGTGAAAATTGATCATCTTGGACCCATCGATTTTCTTGCCTTTTCCGCCCATAAGATGTGCGGGCCCACGGGAGTCGGGGTTCTATGGGGCCGTGAGGGCCTGCTCGAAAAGATGCCCCCCTACCAACTTGGTGGAAACATGATTTCACATGTGGGGGATTTTGAAAGTGAGTGGAATGAGCTTCCCCATAAATTTGAAGCGGGCACGCCCGACATCGCCAGTGTGATCGGGCTTGGGGCGGCGATTGATTACATCGAAACCCATGGAAGAACAAGAATCGAAGAGTATGAGCAGTCCATTACGGATTACGTGCTCTCGAAACTCATTTTGATTCCAGGAGTCCGGATCCTCGGGCCAACGGATCCGCACCACAGAGCCCCGATTTTCAGTGTTGCAATCGAAGGTGTCCATGCCCATGATCTTGCAACATACCTTGACATGGAGGGAATTTCAGTTCGTGCCGGTCATCATTGTGCGCATCCTCTCATGTTCAGGTTGGGGCTTCCGGCCACCTGCAGGGCGAGCTTCAGTTTTTACAACACATTTGATGAAGCCGATGTGCTTGTGAAGGCGCTTTCCTTGGCACCGGATTTTTTTGCCCGGAGGAAGAGATGAATTACCGGGATGTGTTTGGCGAGATTCTTGCGGATCATCACGAATCGCCCCGAAACTGGGGTAGTCTGCCGGGATGCACCCGGGTCGAGCAGGGCTACAATCCGCTTTGTGGTGACAAGGTTGCAATTTCTCTTCTGGTGGAGAAAGACACTGTTGGCAACGAGCGGCTTTCCCGTTGCACCTTCGAGGGAGAAGGATGCTCGATTTGCATGGCATCTGCGAGCATCATGAGCGAGATGATCCAAGGAAAAAGCTTGGTCGATGTTCGTTCCCTCATCGAGGGTTTCCGTGAAAAAATGCAGGGTGCCGATTCCGTGACAGCGCTACCCACGGAGGATTCGGGTGAAGACATTACGGCGCTTTACGGAGTGAAACGGTTCCCGGTTCGAATCAAATGCGCCCTTTTGCCGTGGACAACTTTGAAGAAGGGTTTGGAGGCAGTCCATGCGGAATGAGGAATTGCTCGCATGGCTTCACCCGGTACAGGATCCCGAGATGTTCATCTCGGTCGTGGATCTTGGACTCATTTATGTCGCCGAGTTCGCCGATGGTAAATCGAGATCCAAAGTTGAAATGACCCTTACATCCCCCCACTGCCCCGTTGCGGATTCCTTTGTCGAGAATGTCCGGAAGAGGCTTCTTGAGTACCCGGGGATGGAGTCTGCAGAGGTGAAGCTCGTGTTTGAGCCGAAATGGGATCCGAAAACCATGGCCTCGGATGAGGTAAAGGACCGACTCGGAATTTGGTGAAAGATTATGGGTTTTCAGAACAAGGATTATTCGAAGTACGGATTTGTTACTGACATCGAGGAGGATCGCCTCCCTCCCGGCCTGAGCGAGGACACAGTCCGATTCATTTCCGCAAAAAAAAATGAACCCGGGTTCATGTTGGAATACCGCCTGAAGGCATTTCGAGCGTGGCAGAAAATGAAGGAGCCTGCATGGGCGGACGTCTCTTATCCTGCAATCGATTTTCAGAGTATTTCTTATTTTTCAGCGCCAAAACAGCGTGAAAAGTATAAGAGCCTCGATGAGGTCGATCCGAAGCTGATTGAAACCTACGAAAAGCTCGGCATTCCTCTTGAAGAACAGAAGCGTCTGGCAGGCGTTGCCGTAGATGCTGTTTTTGATTCGGTTTCTGTAGTCACAACCCAGCGCGAAGAACTCAGGAAGCATGGGATCATTTTTTGTTCCATCTCGGAGGCCCTGCAAGAACATCCCGAACTGGTGCGAAAATACCTTGGTTCGGTCGTCCCCCATACCGATAATTTTTATGCGGCCCTGAATGCGGCGGTTTTCAGTGATGGATCTTTTGTTTACATTCCGAAAGGTGTAAAATGCCCTCTCGACCTGTCCACTTATTTCAGAATTAATGCACAAGGAACCGGCCAATTCGAACGCACTTTGATTGTCGCGGAAGAGGGTGCCGAGGTCAGTTACATGGAGGGTTGTACGGCACCTATGCGGGACGAGAACCAGCTCCATGCAGCCACTGTTGAGCTCGTGGCGATGGATCGCGCCAGTATCAAGTACACCACAGTACAGAACTGGTATTCGGGTGATGCCGAGGGTAAAGGCGGCATCTATAATTTTGTCACCAAGCGTGGGCTTTGCAAGGGGCATGATTCCAAAATCTCCTGGACCCAGGTTGAGGTGGGTTCCTCCATCACATGGAAGTATCCAAGTTGTGTCCTTGAGGGGGATGGCTCATCCGGCGAGTTTTATTCGGTGGCGATCACCAATGAGTGCATGCAGGCGGATACGGGAACAAAAATGATCCACATTGGAAGAAACACCCGGAGCAGAATTCTTTCGAAGGGAATTTCAACGGGCAAAAGTAGGAATACCTACCGTGGTGCTGTTGTGGTGCTTCCGACCGCCGAGGGCGCCAGAAATCACACCCAGTGCGATTCGCTCCTGATCGGGGACCAGTGTGTTGCCAATACCGTCCCCTTCATTGAGGTCAAGAACTCAAGTGCCGTTGTCGAGCATGAGGCTACGGCATCAAAGGTCAATGAAGAGCAGTTGTTTTATCTCCAAGCTCGGGGAATTGAGACCGAGGAGGCTGTGAAGCTCATAATCAATGGGTATTGCGATGAGGTGTTTAAGCAACTTCCCATGGAGTTCGCACTGGAGGCGAATCGATTGCTGGAATTGAAGCTTGAAGGGTCGGTTGGTTGAGTCTTGAAAGTGATCGAAGTTCCCGGGAAAATTTTTCTGATGGGAGAGTACTCCGTGATCGAGGGCGGTTTCGCGATTCTCGCCCCTGTGCGTCCACCCTATCGTTATGAATCCACAAACACAACCACACCCCACCCGGACTCACCCTATGGAAGGTTCCTTGAGGAGTTCGGGGGTTCAAGAACCCTTCATCGTGTTTCGTGCTCAGGGGGGCCGGGGGCGGGATTTGGGTCCTCCACTGCCGAGTTGATTGCGGGATCTCTTTTGAATGGAGGTCCCTTGTCCGAACCTCGAGAGTTGCTCACGTGGTATCAGGAACGCTTTCCTCGGGCAAGTGGCGCTGACCTTCTTGTCCAGGCCTTGTCCCGGGAAAGCTCCGGAGAGTTGTTTTCTTTTGTAAATCGCGGTGAAGTTGCGCGTTTGATTCCGGATCCCGGCGTATTGAGAAGGATCAAGGTGTTCAGGACCAACCCGTCCCGGAAGCTGCCGACCCATCAGGATCTTCGAAAGCAACGAACACTTCCGGACCCGGCAATTTTGGATTCGTTGACCCGTGTCTTTGTTCGGGCTTTGCAAGGCGGCTTTGAGGAGGGGCTCTCGGCTCTCAGCAGATTTGCTGAGGTTCTCTCGCCTTTCGGATACGAATCATCCCATGCCAGGAGCGTCCGGGAGGCACTTTCGCAGGAGTCGGGAGTGAGTGGCGTGAAAGGCTGTGGAGCAGGTCTTCACGACGTGTTTTTGGTGGCTCAGAAACCAGGATGTGAATTGGGCGACATTCAAAGAGTGGAGCAGAGAGCCGGAAGTCTTGGTCTCGTCAAGCTCGGAGATCTGGGAGCGCTGTTGTGGTGAATGCGTTTGCTCCAGTGAATATTGCATGGGTCAAATATATGGGAAAAGCTGCCGATGGTCCCGCAAATTCCTCTTTTTCCATGACGCTTTGCGGGATTGGTTCGCGGACTCGGATTGAGAAAGTTGGAGAATCTGACGGGCTTGAATTGGATTTTCAAGGCAGTCCCTATGTCCCACCGGAGTCCGGCCTGAGAAAGATTCATGCATTTCTCTCCAATGCCGAACCCTTTGCGCGGTTTCTGAACATGTCCGGTTTTTCCTCCGAACCCGTTCACGGGAAGTATCGGATTCAAACCTCGAACAATGTACCTGCAGGCACTGGAATCGCCACGAGCGCCTCAGGGTTCGCAGCCCTTACGCTTTCCTGGCTTCAGGTACTGGCGGGAGCAAGAAAGCGGGAGTGGGTGGATCTTTACCGAATGGATCCTGGCGGATTGGCCCTCGGAGCAGCTCAGATCGCCCGACTCGGGTCCGGAAGCGCCTGCAGGTCGTTTCATGGCCCCTTTGTCGAGTGGACCAGTGGAAATCGCATCCTTCCGTTTTCAAAATCAAAAGAGAAATATGTTGATTTCATTTTGTTGCTGGAAACGGCGCCCAAGGCGGTCTCCTCGAGTGAGGCTCATGAGCGAGTCAGATCCTCTTTGAAGTTCGCGTGCCGGAACGAGACGACAGTTCGGCGGATTCTCAGGATCAAGGAGGCGTTGGAGAGAGCGGATGAGCAGGTTCTATCCAGAGAGGTGAAGCGGGAGGCCTTGGAGATGCACGAACTTTTCCATACCAGCGAACCACCATTTCGGTATCTGAATGATTCATCCAGATTCTGGCTCTCCGGTTCGTGGAGCGTAGGCACTCCGTTTGTGGATGCGATCCTGACGGCGGATGCAGGTGCGAATGTTCATGTGTTTCTTCCGGAACGCCTGGCTCATCCGTTTGAGGGATTCTTGAAAGATCGTTTTCCGGAATGTCACTTTCTCATGGCGCAAGAGGGGAAGGGTGCGGTTTATGACTGCCAGGGCCTCTGACTTTTCCATTCAACTTCCCGCAAAATGGGTTTTGACAGGTGAGCACAGCGTTCTTCGTGGAAGGACTGCGATTGCATTTCCATTTCCGCGGTATTCATTGAAGCTCATGTACCGTGAACAGGATTCCATTTCGATTGCTCCGAATCCGTTCCAATCCCAGATTCGGAAATTGATCGAAATCGCCATGAAATTCCTCAAGGTTCCGGGAAATGCCTTTCCCGGCGGTGAGGTGGAAATTCACAGTGAGATTCCGATTGGAGCGGGTCTGGGCTCCTCGGCGGCGCTCTGTGCGGCGATTGCAAGACTCGTTCTTTGGAAGACGAGGAGCGATCTTTCCATGTGGGTTCCACTTGCAACCCACCTTGAGGATTTTTTTCATGGCAAGAGCAGCGGTATGGATGTGAACGTCATCATCCATGGAGCACCGGTCGCATTTTCGATCGCACGAGGCACGGAGAGATTGGAGTCCTCGCGCCTTTTTCCTGCCTTTGAGTGGTACGATTCCGGTTTCAGAGGAAATACGAGGGATTGCATTGAACGGGTGCTTCACTGGCAGAAAAAGAATCCTCACTTGAAGGAATCCGTTGATGATCAAATGCATGAGGCTGGTGTTCTTGCCCGAGAGGGAATCCATGAATTTCAGAGAGATCAGGAGTCCGGTGAATCTAAGATCAAAACAGCCATGGAGTCCGCCCAGAATTGCTTTGAGCAATGGGGCCTTGTAACTCCTGAGTTGTTGACTCAAAAATCTGACCTTTTGAGACAGGGAGCGCTTGCAGTGAAGCTGACCGGAGCGGGCCTTGGTGGTTTTTGGGTTGCGCTTTGGCCCTCCTCTGGTCGAGGACTTGACAAAAGGTCTTGAAGGCGCATTATCCTATTTACATTTGAAGGAGGCTGCAGATGTGGTTTAAACGGATTTTCTTGTTCTTGGTAGTGAACATCTTGGTGATGACCACGATTTCCTTGATCCTGGGGGTACTCGGGGTTCAGGGGTACCTGAATTCAGGATATGGAATCGACTACCAATCCCTAGCCATAATTTGTCTCGTTTGGGGTATGGGAGGATCATTGATCTCTCTTCTTCTTTCTCGATTCATGGCCAAGAAATTGATGGGAGTTGAGGTGATTGATCCTTCGACTCGCGATGCGGAGCTTCAGGGATTGGTTCAGATGGTTTTTGAGCATTCTCGTGCCGCGGGCCTCACCACCATGCCTGAAGTTGGAGTCTATGATTCTCCTGATCTGAACGCATTCGCCACCGGACCAAGCCGTTCTCGTGCATTGGTTGCCGTTTCAACAGGGCTTCTTTCGAGGATGGACAAGAAAGAAATTGAAGGCGTGATTGGTCATGAAGTGTCTCATATCGCAAATGGGGACATGGTAACCCTCACTCTTTTGCAGGGAGTGGTGAACGCGTTTGTGATGTTTTTGGCGAGAGTTCTCGCTTTCTTTGTGAGTCAGATGCTGAGAAGCAACAACGACCGTGAGGAGCGCAACTCTTCGCCTTGGCTTCAGTACATCCTGGTTCAGGTGTTTCAGTTTGTATTGATGATTTTTGGGTCCATGGTTGTGGCCTGGTTTTCTCGCTATCGTGAATTTCGAGCCGATTCCGGCAGCGCCAAAATTGCAGGCAGAGACAAGATGATTGCAGCATTGAAGAAGCTTCAGCGGGCCTATGAGATGCCCATCGACGAGGATGCGGTGCCGGCTCAGGTTCAGGCATTCCAGATTTCCTCCAGGAAGGGTGGAATTCTTGGTCTGTTTTCATCCCATCCGCCTCTTGAGGAACGAATCGAAGCTCTCGAGAATCTTCGTTACTGATTGTTTCCCTGTTTTTGGGTTCAACGGGTGAGCTTGCGCTGTTTGAGGAGAAAGTCTTCAAGCAGAGCTTGCATTTCCTTTACTTTCGAATCGCTTGACGGAAAGTCCTTCGCATACCTGATCAAGGTCGAAAGCAAAGGGTGAAAGCTTAGAATCCATGCTTCCTGATTTTCAAAAGTCCGTTCCTTCGTTTTTAAAAGGTCCATCGCGAGGCTGTGGGTGATCCCGGCCAGATGGTAAAACGAATCAAGTGCCGTCGGGTTCACGCTCAGGTACGAATAGATCCAGTTTTGCACCAGGATAAGGCGTTCAAACCGTTCTTTCTGGCCGCGGATTCCTTTGATGGTTTCGACGTTCACCTTTTTTATTTTTGACTCGATCCAGGCCCGGCTGTTTGCAAGATCCTCATTGACCTTCAATGAGCCCATGGTTTTCACAAAAATCTCCCTCGCCTCGATTCCCGGTCCTGAAAGAATCGATTTCAGCGAAAATACCTGCACGGAGCCGTTCGGGATGATGACTGCAAAACGATTGATTTCGTATGTTTTTGTCTGGACCACAAGATGAACTCCTCGGGCTCCTCTGGGATCGGGGCTCTCAAACCAACTCAGTCCGATGTTTTCCCCGGAGTATTTCTTTTCTTCGGGAAAAACGCGTTCCCAAAAAAGGGTCTTTTCCTTGGAACATCGAAAATCACTCTGGAAGCAGTCTCTCCAGTTCTTGATCTTGAAATCCGGAACCACTGTTTTTGGACCTGTGAGCGAAAGCTCGATTTCCACGGGTCTCCAGATCTGGGTCATTGTGTCGATAAACTTTGATGGGGGCCCCTTTTTGTAAGTCAATTTGGTGACAATGGGTTCACCGAGAAAGTCCTTGGGCCAGGGTCCAAGAGTGTAGCCAAAAGGAAGAATCAGGTCATCGTCCGGAGTTTCCGGGAAAAAATTATTGAGGATTTCAATCCTGAGTGCGGAATAAAGCGGGGAGGAAGTAAGAAAAAGTGCGAGGCTTCCAACAAAAGATAGGGCGAATAAAGCGATGAGAGTTTTTTTGAATTTCATCCCTTGTTCTAGGGTACACTGGAATTCAATATGTTCAAAGGATTGGGTCTGGCAGGGTTCGGGATTTTTCTTGTTCTCAGTGGCTTGCTTTTGCAAAGCAGTCCTGGCTGGGGATTTGCCTTTGGCGTGCTCATTGCGGTTTTTTGCGGAACCACTGCTGTTTTCTTTTTGAATGTGAATCCTCTATTTTTTCGGGTTTGGAGTGAAGTCTCAGGACCTTCGGCACTCGATGCCCACGAGCTGCTTTTAGGAATCGAAGAGGCGGCAGGTGTCATCCGGCAGGATGGGCTTTTGGCCCTGGAGGCCCGCCGAAAGGATCTCCGGGATCCCCATTTGAAATATCTGTTGAAGCGAATCATGGATGGTTTTGAGGGAAAGGATTTGATCCCATGGGTTTTGAACCAAAAAGACCTCCGAATGGAGGCACTGCGGATGGCCACGGACTCGGCAGACCGTTTTCTTGGGCAGGTGCCTTCCGTAGGACTGATGTCAAGTCTCATCTTGATGATCGGGGTTCTGGCGACTCCGGATCGCTCCAGGGATTTGATTGGCGTTTCTCAGGCGTTCGTTCCCTTTCTGATCACGATTGGGCTTCAAATGCTTCTCGATTCCGAGTTCGGGAAGAAGTGGGAGGAGATCCGGATGAGGAATGAGCACTACTTCGACACCCTGGAATCCGGGATTGCCGGAATCCAGTCTGGGCTCAATCCCGAACTTCTCTCGGACCGATTGCGCGCGAGAATTCAACCGGGAAAAACATGGGCCGAAAAGTAAGGAGCTCATCCCTTTATCAGGGATTGTTTCTTTTGGCTTTCGGGCTTTATGCAAACTCAGCACGATCACCCGAGAAACAAAGCGCGACTCTCGGGACTCCAGACAGCGAAACACCCAGAAAGGGCGCTTCAAGAAATGATGCGCTTGAAGAGCTTTATTCACGTCTGGAGGCAATTCCGGTATTCCAGGGAAGGGTGGATGGGGTGGAGTTGAAACTCATGGACAGTGCGATTTTCATCGAGCTTCAAAGTGCGGATCTTTATCGCCCCGGTTCTGAGGAGATTGAGGCTGCCTGGCATTCCTCCATGGTTCAAATCGGACATGAGGTTTACTCTCGCCTTGACCCCTCACTTGAACTGGAAATCACTGGCTTTGGATCCCTGGGTGAGGGGAGGGCAAAATGGCTCAAGGCCTATTTTCAGAATCAATTCCAAGGGACAAAGTCCGGAGCCGTCAAGTTGCTCGTGGTGGATGGGGTTGAAGCTTCAGATCGGATTCGGCTGAGGATTGCAAGAAAAAGCAAGCAATAACAACAATTTGAAATATTTCTCATTTTTTTGACGCTTTTGCCGATATGTCCTTTGATGGACTCAGCTTTTAAGCCGAAAAAAGACATGCTGCATGAGTTTCTTGATGGGCGCGTGGTTGGAGGTACTCTCTCGCAACTCGCTAATTATTCCGATCTTTTCAAGCGCATGTCTGAGGCTGTGTTCTTGGTGGAACGAAATTCGTACCGAGTTCTTGAGTGCAATGAAGCAGCCCTGAACCTTCTTGCAAGTCGAGAATCAGAAGTGCTCGGGTTCGAACTGCCTCATCTTTTAAAGGCGGAAACCTACTTGAAGGGCCTGCTTTTGCAAGAATTCAATTCAGTGGACTTCGTTTATCACAATGCGCATGGAGACGAGAGGGTCTTCGAAATTTCAGCAACAACGTTAAAGATACTCGATTACATCGAGGTGGTTCAGTTCATTGCGCGTGACGTGACTGCGGTTAAAAGAGCGGAGAGGGATTTGCGCGAGATGAATGAAGCTTTGACACGACTCTCGACCACTGACGAGATGACGGGGCTTAGAAACTATCGGTACTTCAAGGAAGTTCTTCAATCGGTTCATCATTCAGCCCATCTTCAGAACGAGAAGTATGGAATCATCTTCATTGATGTGGATCACTTCAAAAAATTCAATGATCGCAACGGACATCCTGCGGGTGATGAGGTCTTGCGTCGTGTGGCTTCGATTTTGAAGTCCTGCGCACGATCTCAGGACTTGCCGGCCAGGTACGGAGGCGAGGAGTTTGTCATGGTATGTCGGCATTCCTCACTTGAAGAAACCCTTGCTGTTGCAGAGATGGTTCGTGTGTCGATCGAAGCCGCTGAGTTTCCATTTGGAGAGTTCCAGCCGCTTGGACGGGTGACTGTGAGTGTCGGGGTTTCGGCTTTTCCCGCTGTTCAGGGGACCTTCGAGGTCCTCCTCGAGTCCGCGGACCAGGCTCTCTATGCATCCAAAGAAAAGGGTCGAAATCGAGTCAGCCATCCCGAGCTTGGCGGTACGGATTCAAAGAAGAAAGCATCTTAACTGCGATCCTGTTTGGTGATAGGATTGCTGCATGGCAATCCGTAAAATCGCAAGAATTGGGACTCCCGTACTCCGGAAGAAAGTTCGTGAGCTGAGTCCCTCCGAGATTACCAGCGAAGAGACTAAAAAACTCCTTCACGACATGTTTGATACCCTTGAGGATTACGAAGGGATCGGACTTGCCGCCCCGCAAATTTACGAATCCATTGCCCTTGCCATCATCCATTATCCCCAAAACGAAGATCCAAAAATCGTGTTCAACCCGAAGATTTCGGTTTTGGATGAAACCCTTCAGGGATTTTGGGAGGGGTGTCTTTCTGTTCCGGAGTTACGCGGATTTGTGGAGCGTCCACGTAAGGTAAGGATTGACTATCTTGATGAAACTGCGAGAGCGAAAAGCATCGTCGTAGAGGGGTTTCCTGCGACTGTCTTCCAGCACGAGTTGGATCACCTTTTCGGTGTTTTATACATTGACCGTATCAAGAACGTTCCCGGAGGAACACCTCTTTGCTTTACTGAAGAATACGCGCGTTATCATCTTCCCGAGGAAAAGGGTGGAGAGACACCGGAGTCGATGGATGACTAGGGTACTTGAAACATCCGGAAAAACAATTCGTCTTCTTGAATTGACCGAAGCCGAACATGGGGTCAAGCTCGACGTCCGCTATGCAAGGGAAGACAATTTCATTGGGAGGAAGGTTTATCCTTCTCCTCATGTTTTTTTGCTCGACCACGTTGCCGCCGATTTGCTTTCGGTTCATGGAGAACTCCAGAGGCATGGATTCGGAATTCTGATTTTTGACGGCTATCGCCCCTGGAGCGTCACCAAGATGTTTTGGGATCTTTCGGATTCGAATACGCGAAGTTTTCTTGCAAATCCTTCGGATGGTTCCTCTCACAATCGGGGATGTGCAGTGGATCTCGGACTTTTTGAGCTTTCTTCGGGTGCATTCGTGAAAATGCCAAGTGACTTTGACGAGATGAATGAAAAGGCTTATCGAGATTATTCGGGAGGTGATTCCGCTGAGCGAGAGCGCCGTGATCTGCTCCGCCGGATCATGGAGCGGAATCATTTTGATGGAATCAAGAACGAATGGTGGCACTACAATCATTCCTCTAGAAAAGACTGGCCCGTCCTGAACTTCAGCTTCGAAGAAATTCTGAAAGCTCCGCAAATCCGGAACCCGCTTCAAGCAGAGTAATGAATTTTGGTGGATTCTTTATTTTGGAGAGAAAAGGCCGCACATTGGCCACTCCAATACTGATAGGGAAAGCTTCGAACATCGGTTCATCGTTTGGAGAATCGCCAATGAAAACCAATTCCTCGAACGCAGGCAGTTGCAATTCTCTTGGAGCCGCAGCAAGAAAATGTCGGATTCCATCAATCTTGGTATAGGTTCCAAACCAGGTATTCACATGGATGCTCGAGACTTTTGCAATGGCACCTTTTGATTCGCAAAATCTTACCAGTCGGTCAACTTCGGTTTCTGTCCAAGGGGTGACATCCTCGCAAAAGTCGATTGCGAGATCATACTCCCGGTATTCCTGATCGGAAGCGAAGGAACAACCTGGAAACGAAATCTCTATTTCTTTCCGTAGGCGCACAAGCTTGCTCTTGGCCTCGTGGGCAAGCTCGATGGGCAAGGTGTCGATGCGTTTTCGTTTTCCTTTGTGCATGAAAAAGGAAAAGGCACCGTTTTCACCTACGACCCCATCCACAGGCCAGAATCTGGCAATGTGGTCGCACCACCCGGCGGGTCGCCCCGTGACCGGAATCAGAAAAAACCCCGCAGTCTTGAGTTTCCAGAGGGACTCGAATGCCTTACTCGTGATTTTTCCGTTTGATGTGAAGGTGTCATCTATGTCGAAACAGACTCCCTTGATTCCGGATTTTAAACATTCAAGTTCTTGTAGGGGTTTCATAACGGTTAGTCTTGGTAAGAGATGCCAAAGCAGAGGTAAGTGTCAGCATTCTTTAATCCTAAACCTAGTTCTGTATTGAGACCGATGTGTTCCGAGGTCTTGAAAAAACTTCCCAAGGCGAGCTGCCAGAGCGAGTCGTAATTTCCGTTCACGAACGCAAGACCGTAAGGCATCGCAATGAAGGGATCAAATTCAAGCCCCGAAGAAGAAGTGAATCTTTTGTGGACATAGGGATAGGCTAAAATCTCGGTTCTCCCGGATTGGTCGCGAAGGTTAAAGTAATATGCTTGAGTTGCGAGCCCTGCCCCGACTTGCCCAGAGAGGTCGGGAATAAAATCAAAGGAGTATGTTCCTCCGAATCGGAAGGTTCTGTTTCCTGATCCAGGCCCCAATCCGATCTGAAGGTTGGACAGGGGTGAAATTCCATAGGTAAACTTCGCGTTGAACGCAACGCCTTGTCCTGAGCCGCGGGCGGAGGAGGATAGGGTGGCCTCAGGTTCAATTCCCACAGCCCAGGATTTGTATTCAACAAATTGAGGAATTGTGAATACGCTCGCAGATGTAATTTGTGGTAAAAAGAGTAGCAAGGGGAGAACAAGAAGTCTTTGATTCTTCATAGATTCCTCTAGGTGACCCAAAGTAATGGAAATAGTCAAGAGTATTGAGGTCTTATCTTGACACTGAATGGGCTTTTCTGTATTTTCCTCCTGTAATCATTCTGTGTGGTGGCCATAGCTCAGTTGGTAGAGCACTGGATTGTGATTCCAGGTGTCGCGGGTTCAAGCCCCGTTGGTCACCCCATTTTTAAAGGTATTGTCCGGTTCTACCCCGTAACAGGGGGAGTTCAGTTTCACGCCAAGATGAGTTTTCGCTTTCGTCTGATTACGCCGTCCCATCCGCAAAGGGCAAGTACCCGGATCTACCCCGTAACAGGGGGAATGTAGTTTCACGCCAAGATCAGTTTTCGCTTTCGTCTGATTACTCCATCCCATCCGCAGAGGGCAAGCACCCTCATCCGATAGTTTTCAAAGTTCCTGAATCCGAAAGCTCGCCTGCTGATCATTTCCATCTTGTTGTGCAGGCCCTCGGTGATCGAGTTGGTCTTACTGAACCGCCACATTCTACCAATCTCCTCTCTCCAACTCGAGAGCGTTTCTCCAAGGGTCCTGAGAGCCTCAATGGGTGATTCCTTAAGCTCCCGGACCATCCGCAAATAGTCGTGAATCACGAGCCAGGTGGACTCCTTGGAGAGCATTTTTAGTCTGATCAGATCATGAAGTCGCTGCTTGAACTCCCAGATCGCCTTCAAGTGGGGGAACTCTTCAAAGTAGCGCTCGAGCTTAGCCCGTTGTTCCGGGCTGAGGCTCTTCTCATGTCGTCGCATCAGCGACAGCAGCCCCCGATTCTTTCGCCCCACAGGGTCAAACTGCGCCCAGGACTTCAAGAACTGCTGCCCGATCAATCGCACCACATGGAATCGGTCAGCGACGATCTTGGCGTTCGGAAAGTGTTTTTTCACGATGCTCCGATACGTGCTCGATAGATCCATCACCACAATTTTGACCCGATGTTTTTCGGGCATTTTACGCAAATAGGCCTCCAAACTCTGTTCGGACCGCCCCAAGACCACGTCAAACACTGTGTGTTTCTTCAGATCCGCAAAGGTCGTCGCATAGCCCTTCTTTTTGGTGAAGAAGTGCTCGTCGATTCCGAGCACTCTGGGCGTGCGCTTGCCCTTGAGCTCGCCGTAACGCTCCTTGATGAAACCCTGATACCAACGCTCGACTGTGGCATGGCTGATCTCATGGGTGTCAGAGATGTGTTTCCCCGATACTCCCCCGTGGTGGCGTTCAAACACTTCGAGCCGGAATGCCTCAGAGGACCGTTTCTTTGGCCTTGTACCCTGGAGGGTCAGGTTGAAATAGCGCTTGCACCCCTGGCAGTGATACTTGTGCGAGGTGAAACGGACCCGGACCAGCTGATTCCCGAGCCGCAGATGCCGAAGGACCCTCGGAAAGCTTGCCTTGATCCGGACATGGGGATGCGCACAGCGTGGGCAAAGGGGCCGATTCCTGAGTTCTCCATGAATCAACACCCTCTTGTTGCCATAAAGAGTCTCTATGTGATTTAAGTCGGGTAAGCCGAGAATTTCCTTGGCTTCTGGGGGCATAGGGGTTTCCTTTCGTTAAAATTAGTTCTGGTAGACCAATCTTAACGTAAAACCTTTATTCCCCCTGTTTTGTGGTAGAGCCTTTCCTCAAAAGGGATTTTAGAGGGTTTTGGTGTATCCCGGAGCGGACTTGAAGAGAGCAAGCCCGGGCAGACTAAATGTCTGCTTCCTCGCAGGATGCGAGGAAAGGGTTTGCGAGTGGCAAGGCGACCTGTACTTACCCCCTCCTAGACCGGACAGTTTGATCTGCTCCTAAGTGATAGGAGTACGACTATGAATACTACTAGTAGCAATCCAGCCAAGGCCCAGGTGGTGACCTCGGTTGAACGCAGAAGACGATACACGGCAGAACAAAAGATCGAGATTTTGAATGAATCCCGTTTACCCGGGATGAACATCTCTATTGTAGCAAGAAAGTATGGTATTGCTCCTTCCCAAGTTTTTTACTGGAGAAGAAGAATGGAAGAAGGCGCAAAGGTCGGAGTGGGTTTTGAAGAGTCCGTGCACCCGGAGTCCCAGGTTCGGGAGCTCGAGAAAAGAGTCGCACGCCTTGAGCGGATGCTGGGTCGGAAAACCGAAGAGGTGGAGATCCTGAAGGAAGCCGTCCGGATCGCCCGCGAAAAAAAACTGATCTCGCGACAGCCCTTGCACGGTCTGGAAGATTTCGAATAGGTCTGGTGGCAGAAGTCATGGAAGTATCGAAATCAAATCTCTATGAGAAACGCAAAGAGTCTGAACCGCGGCAGGTGCCGCCCGCAGAGAGTGCTGAGAACCTCGAGATTCTGGAACAGATCAAGGAGATCCTCAAAACAAGACCCACCTACGGGTATCCGCGAGTGACCCCGATGATCAATAAAACGCGGACTGCCGAGGGAAAACCGCCGATTAATGAGAAACGCGTGTATCGAATCATGCGCACGCACGGACTCACGCTCAGGCGCTTTCCCTGCAAGGATGGGCAAACCCACGAGGGCAAGGTGATGACTCTTGCGAGCAACCTCAGGTGGTGCACGGACATCTTCGGAATCCAGTGCTGGAACGGAGATCTGGTCTGGGTGATCTTTGCACTCGATTGCCACGACCGGGAGCTGATGAGATTCGCAGCCTCGACAGTCGGAGTGGACGGGCAACTGGTACGGGA
>JAGWXK010000021.1 GCA_018969905.1 Bdellovibrionales bacterium | reverse complement strand
TGCGCGAAATCCATCAGGGCCAGGAACGAACCCGTTCCAAAAAAAAGCCGGATACATGGCTGCATCCTATAACTGAAAGCCAGAATCTGAAATTTTTCCTTGCAGTACAGGGCGAGTCCATACATGGCCTCGTTCAGTGTTGTTGGTGATGGAGAGGGAAGCCCCTCCCCCTTTCAAGAACAGGGACTTACTAACCGAACATCCTGCTCTTTTTGCTGCCGCCCATCCTGGATTCGCTCAAAAAGTCGTAAGTATTTGTTCTTGCGAGGGAGTGTGACTTTATCTCGCCCCCCCCCAACAACAGTGAACGAGGTCAGTTTGAAGTGTTTTGGTTGATGCCTGGGAAGACGTAGGTCTTCCATGTTCATGTCTAAAACTGACTTGTTTTGTATGGTATTTTATGGTATGCTTGCGCCCCATGATGTCCAACAAAGGATTACTCCTTTTGATATCGATGATTGTACTTTCTGCTTGCGGTGGGTCACAGGTGAATGCCGTAACCGGCAGCTCCGGCAATGCCCCATTGAATCAGCTGGATCGTTCCGAGCTTGAATCGTCTTCAGTTACGGATGGATCCCTTGCACCTCTTTCCGACTATGATCTGAGGATGGATCCCGTGATTCTCGAATATGGACTGCCTTTCTTGCATGATGCAGAATTTGAAAATTCCTTTTCAACTCTCCGCCACCCACGCAATGGGACAAAAAAAGTAAGGATCAACCAACAGGTGACCCATTACGCGGTCCATTCGAACCTTGTTTTTCGCTCCATTCGTCAACTCCCCCCGAAGGCTGCGATTTTGGGTGTCAGGGCACTCAAACTCAGGATTTCCGGCTTCCTTCTTTACAGCAAAGACAACCCGAAACCGGATCAAGGACAATCTCTTTGTCTTCTGGATGGCAGGGTTTGTGTGGGCGAAAGTCCTGAGACCGGAAGCGATGTCGCTTTGGCAGGAAATCCCAAATTCTGGAAAGGAGCGGAAGTTTATCCGGCGGATTTTTTGAATTCGAAAAAGCTCAAGGAAGTTTCTCAGACTGATGATGGCGGCAAGATTCTTTCCGCCGAGTCAGGCGATTTCGAAATCGACTTGCTTCAGGCATTCAAGCTTTCTGAGAAAAGCGCTGTGGAGTTTATTTTCAAGCATTCCGAAGCCTATTCCTCGCCTGAATCAGGATTTCGAAAGTTTCGTTTTTCCATCGGTGACCGGATTCACGCCAATGGGGGAGAATTGATTCTGGATCTCGTGAAAGACCAAAGTACGATTCCTGCAGGGTATGAGAAACGCCTGCCAGCCCCCGTGCACGGGGCTTCTGACACAGTGATTTTTGAAGCCAAGAAAAAAAGGCGTGTCCTGAGCAATGCGAAATCCATCGAAGAGGACCTCCCGTTGATTCTCCTGGAGGAAGATCTGGGTACAGATGTGATTTCCAAACTGAGCGCAAAACTGCTCGGGTTCCGTGACCAAATTGAGCAGATCAGGGTGATCTCCTTGGGCGCGGGAAGTCCATCAATTGAACTTGCGCAGAAAGTGAAGTCTGAACTTTTGAAAGCGGGTTTGATCGAGAATGCTTTGGTGATTCTTTCCAAAGGGGAAGAAGGAATTGAAGATTCCGTTGGGATCAGCGTCAAATTCCGACCGGAGATTGAGTCCGATCAAAAGGAGCGGGAGAAGATCCTCGAGGAATTGCACAATGTCAAATCGGGAGGCAACGAGTCGAATTCGGAACTCTCCAAGAAAAACGAAGACCTTTCGTTTTCCAGCGAAAGGTCGCTGTAGGGAAGTTTTGGATTTCTTAATCGGACACCCCGGAATTCTTCTTTGATTCCGTAACAATAGCTAAAGATAGCTCCTCAGGCTTCCGAAACGAAAGTCGAGGATGCACCATGGATGATTTCGAGCGCGAGTTGAAGGTAGGTTTTCTTGAGGAAGCAAGCCAGCTTTTGAGCGATGCTGAGCAGTGTTTTCTTGTACTGGAATCCAGTCCCGGAGATGCCTCCACTCTCGATAGGATTTTCAGGATCGCTCATAATTTGAAGGGAAGTTCCAAGGCGGTCGGTTTTGATGACATCGGAGTGTTCACCCATCTTTGGGAAAGTTTTCTCCTGAAGTTGAAAAATGGCGAGACTTCCGTGAATTCAGAAGTGATCAACCTGCTTCTGCTCTGCAACGACCATGTCCGTGTCATGGTGGAAGCACTGAAGCAGGATCTTGAAGCTCGAGTGGACAGTACTGAGCTGCTGTCACGGCTGAATGCAATGATTTCCGGAGAATCAATTGCAATGAGTTTCAGCCCAGGTCCGGTTTCTGAGGCAACTTCGGCAAGTGCGTTTGAAGAAGAGGTGCATGGAGTCTTCGAGGGAGAACCTCCTCCGAGCAAAGAAGAGCTGGAGCTGCTGAAGCTCGTAAATGATTCTCTGGATGATCTTCCGAACCCGGCGCTCGAGGTGACAAAGGAGGAGGAGAATCTTGTCATTCCCGACCCCGGACCGATTGACGCTGAGGTACGCTCACTCCCGGCTCCTGTTTTTGAGCTGAAGCGCGCGGAGTCCCCGAAAGCCTCGGGAAGTGCCTCCACCCAGGATGAGTCGATCCGGGTTTCCCTTTCACGTCTTGAAAAACTCATCAATTCTGTTGGTGAACTTGTGATTCTGCAAACCGTTCTTCGGGAGCAGTCCATGAGTGGCGGCTCGCACTTGCTGCGAAAGACGATTCATCAAATGGGCAAGGTCACCAAGGAGGTGCAAGACATTTCCATGAGCCTTCGGATGGTTCCTCTCAGACAGACATTCCAGAAAATGCAGCGGATTGTTCGCGATACCTCGAATATGCTCGACAAACGCGTATCCCTGAGCACCCAGGGAGATGATACCGAGCTGGACAAAACGGTTTTGGAAAACATCAGCGATCCGCTTGTGCACCTCATCCGAAATGCCTGTGATCACGGGATTGAACGTCCAGAGGATAGGATCAGGGCTGGAAAAAGTGAAACTGGAAACGTGATGTTGAATGCTTATCACCAAAGTGGAAAGCTTGTGATCGAGGTGAAAGATGATGGAGGCGGCATTGACGGGGATCGATTGATTAAGAAAGCAATCGAGAAGGGTATCCTAAAGCCCGATTCCAAACTATCGCCGCAAGAGGCGATTCATTTGATCTTTCATCCTGGGTTCTCGACCAAGGCCCAGGTGACCGAAGTATCGGGGCGCGGCGTCGGCATGGATGTAGTGAAGACCAACATCGAGGCTCTCCAGGGTGAGGTGCTCGTTGAAACCGAACTCGGAAAGGGAACCACGTTCAAGGTGATTCTGCCACTCACGCTTGCCATCATTGACGGAATGGTGGTCAAGAACGGGAAGTTCAGGTTTGTTGTACCTTTGTCACACGTACACGAAACCCTTCGTCCGACAGGAAGCGACATTCAGTCATCCACGGGCATGGGTGAGATGCTTCTCCTGAGAGGCGAGAATCTCCCTCTGTTCCGTTTGAGTCGACTCCTTGGACAGAAGCGCTCCGAAGAGCAGACCAAAGAGCAGATCGCGATGGTGATTCGATACTCATCCCAGCCGTTTGCCGTGATGGTCGACGACATACTGGGACAACAGCAGGTGGTGATCAAAGAGGTAGGCCCTGAGATTCGAGCTCTCAGGTGGATGAGCGGGAGCGCAATCCTGGGGGATGGAAAACCCGCAATTATTTTGGAAATGAACGAATTAGTAAAGCCGGAAGGCAGAGGAGTTGCGTGAGATGGGTGCGAATATGACAACAATGAATGCTCGTGAACGGTTTTTGAGTTTCTCGCTCGGTGCCGAGGAGTACGCGGTTCCGCTTCTTGCGGTGCGCGAGGTGATTGCGATGCCCGAATACACGCCGGTGCCTTACACGCCACCGTATTTCCTGGGAATCATGAACCTGAGAGGCCAAGTGATTTCCGTGATGGACATGCGCCAGAAACTCGGAGTGAAGGCAGACAAGAACGCTGAAACGACCGTGATCATTTGTGACCTTGGCGGGGTCTCGATCGGAGTGGTCGTTGATTCAGTGAATACAGTGCTGAGTCCGGGGCCTGATGAGATCGCCCCGAAGCCCGAGATCCAATCCTCAAAAGCCACTGATTTCATCACCGGTGTGTATCGGAAGGAAAAGAAACTCATTTTGTTCCTCGATATTGCAAAAAGCCTGAATCTCGAGGACCAGAACGCCATCAAGAGAAATCAGCAGACCGGAAATAAATCAGCAGCATAGGAAACCACATGAGCACAGCAGTAAGAAAATTCAGATATCCCGATCTTTGCGAGCACCTCGCACTCGAGGTGACCAAGATGACCGGGGTCCAACTTGGCGACAAGCAAAGATCAATGGTTCAGACCCGGTTGAACAAAAGGGTTCAGGATCTTGGTTACCGTACCATTGATGACTATCAAGCTTACTATGAGAGCAATGAGAAGTCCGAGATCCAGCACATCGTGTCTCTTTTGACCACTCATTACACTTACTTTTTCAGGGAGTTCAGTCATTTCGAGTTCATCTCGGAACAGGCCCTCCCCGCATTGGTTCCCGAGCTTCGAAAACGAGCCGACAAGACTTTGAATGTCTGGTCGGCTGCGGCTTCACGCGGGCAGGAGGTCTACTCGCTTGCGATGTATCTGAAGTATCATCTTCAAACCCACGGGTCGGATCTGAAGTTCAGGATCCTTGGCACCGATGTGGATGAGCAGTCCATTCGGATTGCGAGGAACGGAGTGTACCCCAGACGTGAAATACGCGAAGTTCCTCTTGCCTATCTCGGAAATCATTGGGCTCGTGGAACCGGAGACATTGCGGAATTCGTCAAGGCAAAAGGCACGCTTCGAGACTGTGTGCGGTTTGAACAGGCAAACCTTCTTGATTTCAAGGACCGATTTGAAGGACAGAAGTTCGACATCATTTTTTGTCGGAATGTATTCATTTATTTCACCCCCGACCAGATTCGTACGAGTACTGCGATGTTGCTCAGGCACCTTGAACCACAAGGGTACTTTTTCATTGGCATTTCAGAAACCTTGAATGGTCTGGGTTTTGACCTGAAAAGTGAAGGGCCATCCATCTATCGGCTACGGCAGAAAGAGGAGGCCATGAGCGCGGTGATTCCGATCCGGGAAGGAGTCGCTGTCCCGCAAGGCGGAGTGCGGCCGATTCGGGTTTTTTGTGTCGATGATTCGCCAAGTGTTCATTCGCTCATGAAGCAGATCCTGAAAACGGAGCACGGGTTTGAGATCGTGGGAACTGCAGTCAACGGCGTGGATGCTGCCGAAAAACTGAAAAATCTTCCAAATGTGGATGTGGTGACACTCGACATCCACATGCCGGAGCAGAATGGCGTGGAGTACCTTGAGAAACACTTCTCATCTCAGCATCCTCCCGTTGTGATGGTGAGCTCAGTGTCCCGCGACCAATCTGAGGTTGCCATGAGAACGCTTGAGCTTGGAGCCTCTGATTTCATAGAGAAACCCGCCTTGAACAAGTTGCAGGAAAGGGGAGAGGAGATCAGGGCAAAGCTGAAGTCCGCCATTCTTATGAGACGGACCGGCTTGAATCAGCCTGTGGACCTCGACTCCCAATTCAAGAAGCGCCTTGAGATCAAGAATCCGGGCACTAAGGCAAGGGTTTTGGTGACCGGAATGGGTCACTTGAAAAAAACTTCATCTTTTTTACAGGAACTCGATGGAGTGCAACCTCCGGTTTACCTTCTTTTCGAAGGTGTCGAGGGAAACCTTTCCGCAATTGCCGACCAGGTGAGCAAGATTTCCGGACGAAAGGTGGTTGCGCCCGATGCCATTTTCTCGAAGGCGAAGCCCGGGGAGGTTTGGGTTTTGGATTACCATAAGGCTCTTGCGGTCCTGCCTGGGCTGCATGGAGCGGATCGTATCGGAATCGGTGTTTTCGGCGAGCTCGGGAAGTCCGCATCTCAAGCCTTGAAGTCCTGGCATTTCGGACAGCTCCTGCTTGAGGATCTTGGTGAAGGAAAGGGAACGGAAAGTCTTCAGTTGTATGCAACCGATGTGTTTCCCTTCACCAGTTTTGCTTTCATGGGGACGGAATTTTTCGGAAAGAACTAGCTATGAACGTCAAGCATCTTACCTTGTTTTCTAGGGCCCATGCCGAGCAGGATAAGGTAGTCCTGTTTGATGGGGTATTTTGGGTAGCTCAAGGGATCAAGGCGTCGGCTGCAGTCTGGATCAGTTCGAGGTGGTTTCATGAGGGGGATCTCGAGGCGGGGTTTGATCTTTTGAGCGGTGAAGTGGGGACACCGGTAGGCTTCAAGATGGTGGGGTCCGCAAGACTCATTCAACAGATAGCCAATTTCCTCTCCGTCAGGAGATACCGAGTCCTCAATCAAGCCGTCCGTGAGGGTACTTTTGAGCTCAGGTTTTTTCCAAAAGATGGAAAAATTCATGTTGCAAGGAAGATCAAAGTTCTGATTGTGGATGATTCGAAGACCATCCGGAATCTCCTTGCCAAGATCATGAGCGAGGATCCCCAACTGGATGTGGTCGGAACGGCGGATCGCCCTTCCGCTGCGCTTCCCTTGATTCAGAAGTTGAAACCTGATGTGATCACTCTTGATCTTGAAATGCCAGAAGTGGACGGAATCGCATTTCTGAAGCAGTATCTGCCCCATCATCCGGTGCCTACTGTGATGATCACGTCAATTGGAATGGAGGAAGGAACCCGAGTGCTCCAGGCTCTTGAGGCCGGTGCAGTTGACTACGTCCAAAAGCCGAGTGCGTCGGAACTCGAGGAGGCAGGCCCGATCATCGTGGAAAAAATCAAGGCGGCCTCAACGGCCAAATTGGCAACGGGGGGTAAGGTCGGTCCCGTAGGACTTGTGGGGGGACAAAGAATGGTACCTTCCAATGCTGGTTCAGCAATCCTGGATCAGAGATGTTTGGTAGCAATCGGTTCTTCCACGGGGGGGACCGAGGCGCTGCGGAAGTTGCTCACAGAACTACCTGCTGCAATTCCTCCGGTGGTGATCACCCAACACATTCCAGCAGTATTTTCCAAGGCTTTTGCCGATCGAATGAACTCAATTTGTCCATTCGAGGTCTCGGAAGCGGTCCATGGAATGGAAGTCCTTCCCGGAAATGTTTACATTGCACCTGGTGGAAAACAAATGCAGGTCCGGAAGAGAAATGACGGGAGAATGTTCATTTCGATTGATGATTCACCTCCGGTCAATCGCCACAAGCCGTCAGTGGATTATCTCTTTGATTCGGTGGAGCAGGCGTGTGGTGGCAATTGCATCGGGATCATCCTCACAGGGATGGGGGCCGATGGGGCGAAGGGACTTCTCAAACTCAAGGCTGCAGGTGCTCGAACCATCGCACAGGATGAGGCCAGTTGTGTGGTTTTCGGGATGCCGCGGGAGGCAATCCGTCTCGGGGCAGCGAGGGAAGTTTTACCGCTTGGCGAGATTGCATCAAAACTGGTTCAGTGGCTTGCTCAACGAAAAGCCGCCTGAAACTCTTTCCGACAAAATGCCGCCATGCTATCTCTTTTCTCGGGAACGGGCTATCCTGTTGCAATCAAGATGGTACTCAAACGCGCACTCATGGAGACGGATTTGGAGCAGTTGAAAGACTTGGTCAAAAAGTGGGAGCACTTTGAATGGATCGAGGTTCCCGGGCTTGAAGACCGATTGAGCCGTTTGAAGGTGGAGTTGAATTCAGCCGGCTTTGACCGCTGGGGGCTTCATCCTGAGACGCTTCGGAAGTTTGCACCGATGCTTTACCTTCTTTATCACAAGTATTTCAGGGTGGAGACCTCGGGAGTGAGCGGAATTCCCGAGGGACGTGTTCTTTTCATCGGCAATCATGGAGGCCAGATTCCGCTGGATGCGATGATGGCGGGGCTTGCTCTTTTTATGGACGGAGAGCCACCCCGTATTGCTCGGGCCATGGTGGAGCGCTGGGTTCCCACAGTGCCGTTCATCAGCACTTTGTTCACTCGCATTGGAGCAATGGTGGGAGATCCGATGAATTGCAGGGAGCTTCTTGAGCACGATCAATCGGTCCTTGTTTTTCCAGAAGGTGTCAGGGGATCGGGCAAACTTTTCAAAGATCGCTACCAGCTGCAAAGGTTCGGCACCGGATTCATGCGCCTGGCGCTGGAAACCAAAACACCCATTGTTCCGGTCGCCATCATCGGAACCGAGGAAACCTATCCCAGTGTTTACAATTTTGAAGTGCTCGCAAAGATTTTGGGAGCGCCCTATTTTCCGATCACTCCTTTTTTTCCGTTGCTTGGGCCTTTGGGCCTGATTCCGCTTCCCTCGAAGGTCACGGTCCGTTTTGGAGAGCCGATGTATTTTGAGGGAAATGGGAAGGAAGAAGAGGAAAAAATTCGGGAAAAGGTCCAACGGGTGAAGGATGCACTTCAGGGAGAGATCAATTCGGGCCTAAAGATCCGTGGTGAGCATATTTTCACTGGAGCTGCGAAATGAAAGTGCTTGTGACCGGGGCTTCCGGTGCGATTGCGAGGCTTGTGGCAAGCGCGCTTTCTCCCAAATATGAATGGGTGGGGGTGGATCCGAGACCCTGTCCGAGTGAAACCCATTTCCCCGGGGAGTTCATGGTTGCTGATTATCACAGCCGGAAACTCGATGATGTATTCAAAAAGCACCAGTTTGACGCAGTTTTGCATTTGGGCCGGATCCGGGAAAGCCAGAAGTATTCGCCCCAATACCGGTTCCAGATGAATGTGGTCGGAACCCAAAAGCTCCTTGAGCTTTGTCGAACAAATGGGGTGAAGAATCTCGTTATCCTGAGTACTTACCACGTTTATGGGGCCCATCGTTTGAACCCTCTTGTGATCGCCGAAGATGCGCCTCTGAGAGCCTCGCAGAGCTTTCCTGAGCTTTCGGATGCAGTGGAAATGGATCATGCGGCAACGCACTTCATGTGGAAAGTGCGTGAGGTTCGAACCACGATTCTTCGCCCGACCAATGTCATTGGCAAGCATGTGAGAAACACGATCTGCTCCCTGCTTAGATCGGGAATTTGTCCGCGTGTGTTTGGTTTCGATCCACTCATGCAATTCATCGATGAAAAGGACCTGGCGCGGGCGCTGATTCTCGCACTTGAGAATCCGCTACCGGGGATTTTCAATGTCGCAGGTGAAGGAGTGATCGCTCTCAGTCATGCAATCCGGCATGCACAGGCCATGGCGGTGCCCGTGCCGCCAATCGTAACGGCGTCCCTGGTTCGTTTGCTCGCAGAGGTGAGTAAAATTCCTTTTCCTCCCTATCTTCTGGAGTTCTTCAAATACCCGACCATTATCTCGGATGATCTCTTCCGAAAGACTTTCGGGTATCAGCCCAAAGTAAAAACGGTCCAGAGTCTGCACCATCTCGGACCAATCAGTGCTCGGGCCGCAATTTCCGGGGCGTCACAGGATGAGTCGGTTTGAGAGCCTGACTAAATTGAATTGATTTAATAAATGCTTTTCATTTAATCTGCTCCGTGCTATCGAGTTTCTCGTGGACGGAAACCTTCTCCCATCTGGCTTTTTTTACTATCGGACTACTTTGCTTCTCCTCTTTCTTCTCTGTTCCTGTGGTCATCGGAACGTGGACCTCGCCCGCGGAATTCACCCGGACCAGATCGATTCGTTTTCCGGCGAAAAAACCGATCGGAGGGCCAAAGCTAGGGCCGCTGCAAGGTCGGGTGTTCTTCAGTGCACCATTGAGGGTGAGTGTGAACCCTCGATCGCCCTGGTCTCAGTGGTGACGGATCAGGGACTCGAGCGGTGTTCAGGAGTCCTGATTTCCGAGGACCGAGTTTTGACGAACGATCACTGTGTCGACAAAAGCCTCTCTTTGATCGGATGGTCAACGCGGCACAAAGGGCTCCCCTGCAAGGGGTCCGTTTATGTTCATTTTTCGGGAGACGGAGAACGAAGCGCCCGGCATGCCGGATGTCTTGAAATTGAATTCCGTTCCGGTGAGAGCGGGATCAACAGCCAGGACTATGCTGTCATCAGGCTTGATCAGCCGATCACGGATCGAAAACCCATGAAAATTGCCAAGCGAGGCTTCAGGGACCAGGAGTCGGCTCGAATTCTCAGGGTTCAAATGGATCAGGGGGGGGGGGCGTTTTTGGTGGAATTCAGAGTTTTCTTCAGTGTTCGGCCAGTCATGCAACCTTTCTTTATCCGATGTTGAACTCAAGGGACACGCCGCTCATGACCTTTGGGGATTGTAACATTCAGCCGGGCAACTCGGGTGCGCCGATTTTGAATGAAGAGGGGGAGCTTGCGGGAATTGTGCAAGGGTATCTTTCCTTCAAGAAGGAGTTCGATGCTGAAGCGGAATTGAGAGCGCATCTTCTGGATGAAGCCTATGGATTTGTCGGAATTGGAAGCCAGACCCTTTGCATGGGAGAGCTCAATCCTGAAATTGCCCCTTCCTGTCAGGCCATTCCCCCATTTACCCATTTTTCAGCCAAGGGCTATCTCGACCTGGTGGGGAGTTTTGACGAATCCATCCTGCCAAAGGTGCCGTTGGGCGAGATTTGGTCTCCGGTACCGACCAAAAGCTCGATTCTAAAGCGGTATTTCACATCTCCAGAATGTACAAAAACGGCGTCATTTGAATCTTTGGAGGAGAGATTCCGAAAGGGGATCAATCATCGTCTCCAGGCGGAGTGGCGTCGCGAGTCTTCAGGTCAGGGAAAAAGAATTCCATTTACCTTGAAAGAGACCGATTCCTCCGGCGTGAGTTCGTTTGTCGCTGCGGATAGGTCGACTCTGGAACTTCGGGCTTGTCGTTGAGGTGATTGCAGATCGGGCAGAGTTTTCCATCACAGCCCCGCGCGGTACAGAATTCCCGGCCGTAGAAAATGATCTGCAAGGAAACCCGGCTCCAGACTTGTGCCGGGAACACTTGTTTTAGGTGTTTTTCTGTTTCCCCAACGGAATGACCACGCGAGAGCTTCCACCGTTTTGCCAGTCTGAACACATGGGTGTCGACTGGAAATGCGGGCACATTGAAGATTTGACTCATGACCACACTTGCGGTTTTGTGTCCAACTCCCGGAAGGCTCTCTAGATCCTCGAAACAATTTGGAACCCGGCCCGCAAACTTTTCAATGAGAATTTTCGACATTTTTTCAAGATTCTTTGCCTTTGTCGGTGCCAGACCACAGGTCTTAATGTGATGGAGAATTCGTGTCGAACCAATTCGTGCCATTGCCTCCGGGGTGGGGGCCTCCTTGAAAAGGGCGGGGGTAACGAGATTAACCCGAGCATCCGTAGTTTGCGCAGATAAAGCGACCGCGACAAGGAAGGTAAAGGGATCCTGGTGATCCAGGGGGGGGGTTGGATCGGGGTATCTTTGGTTCAACCAATCCAGAATGTAGAGTGCGCGTTTTTTCCGTTCCTCGAGTGAGCGCATGTTCAATGAAAGTTCCGTGGCAGGTCTTGCCAGCAATCGACATAATCCTGATCCCGAAGTCCGGATTTTTTCAGCGCCTGCTCAGCGGGCCAAAAGGGAAAACAGGATTCCCACATGAAGGCCATCGTATTCTCATAGCGCACAGGCTCCAGTTTCATGTCACTTGCTTTCTTGTACCCATCCGCATCCGGTCCATGACCGGTAAAGGCATTATGTATGCTGGCTCCGGCAGGTTTGAAGCCAGTCTCCTTGGCGTCGTATGCACCTTCAATGAGACCCATGAATTCATTCATCACATTCCGATGGTAGTACGGGGGTCGAAAGGTATTTTCCGCCACCATCCAGCGTGGGGGAAAAATGACAAAGTCGATGTTAGCGGTTCCCGGAATCGAGCTTGGCGAAGTGAGAACAGTAAAGATCGAGGGGTCTGGATGGTCAAAGCTTACGGTATTGATCGTGTTGAATTTTCGCAGATCATACCGATAGGGGACGTAGTTTCCGTGCCACGCAACTGTATCAAGAGGGGAATGCTGGAGCGGTGCTTTCCACAGGGAGCCCTGGTACCTCGCAAAAAGTTCGAAGTCCCCTGATTTTGATTCGTACGATGCCATGGGGACTTCGAAATCACGGGGACTTGCGAGTCCGTTTGCACCGATCGGTCCTAGTTCGGGAAGCTGAAAGGGAAGTCCGAAATTCTCCGCAAGATATCCCCGAACGGAAGTGCACCCTGCCTTCAGGTCGATCCGAAACTTCATTCCTCTTGGAATGACTCCGATGAAAAGAGGCGAGAGTTCAAGAACCCCGAGTTCCGTGTGTATCACGATTTCACCTTGCTCAAGTACAAGCATCATTTCAGCATCGGCATTGTAAAGGTAGCGATTGCCCATTCCACGGTTGAAAGAGACCATGTGGATGGCCATCCCGGAGTTCCGATAAGGATCCCCATTGATGGCGTAGGTAAAGATGGAGTCAAGAAAGTCAACGCCCTCCTGTGCCAGGGGAAAGGGATGGAAGCGAAGGGCCTCAGGAGTTTTGACGAAACGCCCCCGCGAAGACTCACTGATCCAGGTAGGATGACCTGCTTCAACGAAACGTCCTTGAACTACGGACGGACTGACTTTGTAAAGCCAGGTTTTGAGATTTCGGTGGCGGGGGGCTGTGAAGGGTGCTCCACTGAGCTGTTCTGCATAGAGACCACCCTCGACCTTTTGGGGTGAGTTACACCCCTTCGGGAGGATCCCCGATCGCGCTTCTGATTCAAAGTGGTTTCCGAAACCCTGAAGGTATTTCATGGCCGGACTTTAACGAAATCAAGATGGTGCCGCAACGGTTTTTGCCCCTCCGGGGAGTGGGCGGGGAGCGTGGGTCAACTGGACTCATTTACCAGGAAAATTCGTTTTTCCGCGGATTTTCAGCTACCAAATTCACTCAAAGAGGAGCAGATTAGCGCGGGAGTGAGGGATGGCGGAGGTCTGATTTGAAGATTCTCGTTTTTGTGTTCCTTTGGTTTCTGTACACTCCTCTCGCATCCGCAGGACTGTGCGAAGAGCGGAGCAGGGAATGGCTCGATGCCGGCAAACAGGTTCTTGCCTGCAATGAGGTGGATTTTGGTGTCAGGGCGATTTCCGCCGACTACCAAAAAAGACAAACAGAGCCGGTAAGTATTTATCCGGACCGGTTGAAGCTGCGAAGTCTTGATGGAACTCGGCCAAGGTTTGCTTATGTAAATGAGATCCCCGGCATCCGAAACTCACTCCGCTACAACCCCATCACGGATTCCGGAATGAATCCATCCACACTTTCGTCGCGTGGCCACAGCCTTCTCTATAAATTCAACCTTGCTCTGCTTCGCAACCCATCCCTTAGACGGGATCAGGAAATGATGAAGTGGCTTCGCGACCCGGAAAGCGGCCTTTTGTCCGACCTGATCCCGGATTCCGGGGCCCTGTACTGGGAAGGTAGATGCGATGTCTGGGCTGCATGGAGCATTGATCCTGAAGTGAGGCGTGCTTTGGATCAGAACGGGGAGGCCGTACTCTGTCATGATGTTCCCTTCTCAAGGGGTGAGCTCAAGGAGCTTGTCACTGTGCTGTATTCGCGCTCCCAAATCGAACGAAGATTGAAGTTGAAGGGGATTTTCGGGGGCGCTCCCGGCGTCTATGGTGCTTCCCTTGAGGATGTGAATCTCGCGCTCATGAAGCTTGGTGAGTTCGGACGAGGAAGCGACTTTACTCCGGATCAAATTCTTGATCTTGGTTTGCAAGCCAAAAAGGAAGGAAAGAGTCTGATCTTTGATATCGATCCTGGAGATGAGATTTGGAATCAGCCCATCGAGGCAATCGCGGATTTGGTTTTTGAGGATGGCAGCAAGCATCTTGCGGTTGAACCGGGAATGGCGCATTACCAGTCAACGAGTCTTGATACGTCTGGGCTGAGGGAAAAACTTTTTTCGCTCGAGTCCGCATTGGTTTTGAGGGCGAGGAAGGGAAGACAGGAAGCAGGTCCAGAACTTTGCATTGCTGCCAGGGCCCTCTCTGAGCCTTGTCCTGTCGGCCCTCTTTGGCTGAGCGAGCAGGTGGATTTTCTGAGGAAGTATCAAAAACTTGCTCTTGATCGAGGCCTTCTTGTGTATTCAGGAGCTCCGATTGAGCGGCATGCGATCGTTTTTCAATACGGGGTCGAGGGTTCCTTTGCGGTTTCTCAGGACCAGCCATCCATGGTGAAGGTCGTTGAGTATACCCGGATCGGCAATGATTACTTCTGGTCGCCGAGTTCCCAACGCTTGAGTTCGCTGTGCGAGGCGGAATCCGGCACTCCGGCTCTTGTGAGGGAGGAGAGGAATAGCTTGATTGCGGGGATTTCTTTGGGCCAGATGTGCGCGAGTTTTAAAAAAGATCCCTCCAAGGATCGGAATCTTTTTCTAGGCGCGCTGCCGCCAGGAAAAATCGAGTATTTTCGGGCAATCTCCGCCAGCGGAGACGATGTACGGGTTCGGTTGTATCGAAGCTTTCTTCGCTTACTGGAACAGTGTCAGGGGGTGGACTCCGCAGTCGCGTTTTTGAAGGATTTCGAGACGACCATGTCCGTGGGAGCCATGTCCGGATCGAGAGTGGAGTATCTGGCTTCCCGGTTTCGCGAAGAGCTTCCCTTTCTTGAGCCCAAGTATTTTCAAGACCGCCTTCGACGGGAAATTGCGCAAGGATTTTCCCTCGGATTTGATGCCCTTCTGAAAGAGCTCCAAAATTAATTACTTAATGATTTCATATTTTTAGGTTCGGGTTGAATAGAGTCTGGAGTGATTCCAAAGGACCAGTCAAGTTTTCCCTCAAATGTGCCGAAACGGTATTCGAGGAAAAACTATGGTTATAGTCGGCGCGATCATCGTGATTGGGTGTGTTCTGGGCGGGTATGTTGCCCACCACGGAAACATCATGGTCTTGAATCAACCCACCGAATTTCTGATCATCTTCGGTGCCGCAGCAGGTGCCGCGGTGATGGCGAACTCGACGTCGCAGTTGAAGGCGATCATTCATTCGGTTCTCCATGCGATCAAATCCAAACCGACGACCAAAGAGCAATATCTGGAACTTCTCATGTGCCTCTACGAGCTTTGCAAGGTGGTGAAAACAAATCCGCTCTCGCTTGAACCCCATGTGGAAAAACCGGAGGCCTCGGAAATTTTCAAACGCTATCCCGGAGTGCTTGCGAATCATCATGCCTTGCACTTCATTTGCGACACGCTCAAGGTTCAAATTTCATCCCCCATGAGTCCTTACGATTTGGAAGACCTCATGGACAAGGACATCAAGGCCGCACATGAAGAAGAGCTTCATGCTCCAGGATACATTTCAAAACTCGGGGACGCGATGCCGGGTCTTGGGATCGTTGCCGCGGTTCTCGGGGTTGTGATCACGATGGGGGCCCTCTCGGAAGGTAAGGAAGCCATCGGGCGAAACGTTGCGGCGGCCCTGGTGGGTACCTTCATCGGGATTCTTGCTTCCTACGGATTCATGCAGCCTCTTGCGACAAAGATCGAGGCCGACATTCACGAGGCGGGAAAATACATTGACGTGATTCGGTCGGCAATCCTGGCGCTTGCCAAGGAATGCGCACCCAAAGTTTGTGTTGAATTTGGAAGAAGGACGGTTCCTCCGGGATGTCGTCCGAGTTTTGATGAAGTGGATAAAGCGACATCCGGACAAAAAGCGGCAGCATAACCCCGAGGTAGAAAGTGGCCAAGGATAAGGAAAAAGGCGTCACGATCGTAATCAAGAAAGTCCAGGCCGGGCATGCGGGTGGACATGGTGGTGCATGGAAGGTGGCATATGCCGACTTCGTGACCGCAATGATGGCGTTCTTTCTGGTTCTTTGGCTCACCAGTGCGGATGAAGAGACCAAGGCCATTGTTTCTCACTATTTCAATCACCCGAACACCCCTTACAACAAGGGAAGGGATGAAAAGTCGACCGAGGCGATCCCTTTGGGAGAAAAACTCGGGCAAGGAGATTCCGTATCCAATGGTGCGGAAGGACAGGTGCCGGAAGATCTGGTGCAAAAACCCCTTCGTGACCTGAAGGAAGAAGTGGAATCAAAACTCGGGGACATCACCTTCGGTCTTGAGCTTGATTCGGATGTGGATGTGCTTAAGTTTTCCATCCCGGGAGATGAGCTTTTTGTTGCAGGAGGAGTCGAGATCCGAAAAGATGCCTACAAGCGTCTCGATCAGCTTGCGGGTATCTTCAAAAAAGTCCAAGGCAACGTGCTGATCGAAGGACACCTCGACAAGAAGCCACCTGTCAGTGGAGAGGATCCCTATCTTTTTTCAACGGAACGGGCGATCTCGGTGATGCATTACTTTGTGAAAAACCAAAAAATGGATGAAGAACGCTTTTGCCCGCGGGGAATCGCATCTAGAAGGGCATGGAGCATGAATTCCCGTGGTCTTGCCTCGGATGATGTCAGGAATCGCCGTGTGGAGTTCACGGTGTCTCTGAAAAACATCTGTTCAGAGTGAGCAGGTTCAAGTCACTTCCCATGCGGTCATTTGAATCTTTCGAGTTGTTCTTTTGAGAGTCTGTGGAAGAGACCCTTTCCGAGCACGTGAGGTTTATGATTTGAGTCAAAAACAGTGGTGCTTACGTCCACTTTTTGGTCTCCGATTGAGTCAATCCGGGTCACGATCAGGCAGGGTTCGGCAATGGGAATCGCTTTTTTGAACTCGATTTGGATCGACTGGGTGAGTGAGGCATGTCCATGGTGCCAGACGAGGATTCCCATGACCTCGTCGAGGAGACCCGCGGTGGCTCCTCCATGAACATGCCCTGGAGGTCCCTCTGCTTGGGGTAAAAACTTCACCCGCGTGAATAATACCAACGGGTCCTGCCTTGAAATCGAATGTTCCACCTGAAATAGGGGGCTGGAAGGACCCGAAACAAAACTCCTTTCCCATCGTGGAAAAGCAGGGGTGATTCGGTTGGAATCATCCGGGTTCAAATCAGTTGATTTTTTCAAAATAACTCTCCCGGTAGAAATCCCGAACCTCAAGAAACAGAGATATTCTGCAATTCCAATCAAGCTCAATGCCATAGGCATTGTCTAGGATGACCATGTCGATCCGCCGTTCTGCAATGGATTCGGGACAGGGAAATAGTTTCAGGCCATAGGATGCGAGATAGGGCGGGCCAAAAAAATCAATCGAATTCACAGCAACGTGGGCTCCCTTCGGAAGAACCAGCGAGGGAAGAATCTCGAGATTTTGTTTCAGGCGGAGCACCGTACCTGCTTCGATCTCGTTCCAGGTGTTTGCACTGACGGGCGACGTAAAGCCTAGGAGAGCTGCAAAAAACATTAATGATGCGTTCATTACTCCATCCTACGGGAAGAAGGGGCTCAAGGGAAGGGGCCGGGGGTGGGACGATGAGGAAGAGACTTTCGGAATTCCTCCTCCAGGAATGCTGCAGCCGAGTCAATGACCGCAGGGAGAGCATGGGGCTCCTCAAACAGGTGAGTGGCCCCTGGTATGACTTTGAGGCGGCCATGTTTCAAAAGGGGGAGCACTTCGCGATTCCAGCTCAGGACCGGTTCATCCCAACCCCCAACGATCAGAAGAACCGGGCATTCAACCTCCTTGGCGTTGTGTTTTGCAAGATCAACCCGCCCACCCCTGGAAACCACGGCGCGGATGATTTTTCCGGAAACAGTCGCCGCGCTCAGCGCCGCCGCAGCACCGGTGCTTGCCCCAAAGAGAGCAATCGGAGTTCCGTTGTATTCCAGTTGTTTTTGAAGCCACTGGATCGAAAAATGCAAACGTTGCGCAAGGAGAGGAATATTGAAAATGTTTTTCCGGTCCCCCGACTCCACGTTCGTAAGCAGATCAAAGAGCAGGGTTGCCTGATGCCTTTGGTTGAGAGCCTTTGCGACCTGAATGTTTCTCGGACTGAAGCGGCTGCTGCCGCTCCCGTGCGCGAAGATGACCCAACCCGTGGGTGCGGGAGGAATGCGCAGACTCCCCGGCAGGCGCACGCCCGAGAATCGATCTTCAAGAACAACATCCAGCGTCCGAATTTCCTGATCAGGTACCACATCTCTCATCGCCATCGTTCAGAGCAAGAAACATGCAAACCACCTTTCTTCTGCCAAAGTCAATTCGCAGCTTGAGAAGAGACAATCCAGTCACATCACGGGAAGATTTTGCCCTGGTGGTGTCAAAGCAGTGGGTTCTTCACGATGCTGGGCTGGCATTCTCCTTGCTCAAGTCATGGTGGCACAAGGTGCTGGAAGGTGGGTGGTCCTTATGGAGCTCTCCAAAGTCAACCGCAGGCTTCAAACCATGTGACAGATGAAAATCTGAAGGGGTTATGTCTGATAACCCGGGATAGTTGTGGAGTTTTTCCACAGCCCTCCTTGAGCCCGGAGATCCAGAATCCGGGCTCTTTTTATTTTAATCAAAGAAGGAGCAGGAAATGATTCTCGAAAAGATCGCAAATCGGAATGTTGTAACCATCCCTGAAAACGCAACGATGGAGCTGGCGGCAAAAACCATGAGAGATCAGCACGTGGGATGTGTGGTTGTTGTAGAGGATAAGGGACTGCGAAAAATCCCGATTGGAATCATCACAGATCGGGACATTGTCGTGTCCACCAGTGCCTTCGGAATTGCCCCGAGCACGGTATATGTTCGCGATGTGATGTCCTCCGCCGTGGTCACCGCCCGAAAAAATGACAGTTTCAATCATGTGCTGATGCTCATGAAAGAGCACGGGGTAAAGCGAATCCCCATTGTGGATTCAGAGGGTGCTTTGATGGGAATCGTGACAAATCACGAGTTGATGACTGTTCTTTCGGATGAACTCAATGTGCTCCTCAAGGTCACCGATCGTCAGCACCAGGTTGAGGCAGATCGCCGACCCCGTCTTGGCTGAAGTTGAATGCGAGGCGGTGGGACAATGAGCCCACCGCTTTTTTTGTTTTATTTTTTTGTTTTATTTTAGGATCGCCCGCTCGATTGCGTTTTTTAAATCCTCATCCGATCCTTCCAGGTATTCCCGCGGGATCTCGTGGCGGATCAGTGACTGAAGGTCTTTCGGAAGAGCTTTGCGCAGCAGTCCGAGAAAATGTGGTTCCGCGACGAGGATCAGGGCATCGAGAGCTCCTTCTCTTTTTCTGCGCGCCAAGAGGTTTGCAATGACGTTTGCGAACGCTGAGGCCACACGCTCGTGATGTTGAAATGTGCGATCCAGGCCGTGTCGGATCGTGCCTCCTCCGGCACTGGAAAAGCCGCTCCCGGGTCGATCGGAATCGAGCTGACCTTCGGTCAAATGGCCTTTCCGATTCTTCAGGCGTTCCTTGAATTTGAATTTCTGATCCTTATGGTCCTCATAAAAAACGGCATCGCTTCGGTTCGCAAGGACGTACCACGTGCGGTGGGCGGGTCTGGAGTGAATCTGATTTCTGAAATAGTTTCCGGCTTGGGTTCTCATCTTTTTGTACAAAAGCAAAATTCAGGCCACTGCTCTACTGGTTCCGGAGCCGCATCGGGCGTAAGGCAGAGAGTTTTTTTCTCACGGGTTCGGGTGACTTTGTCCTATCCCGAGAAAACAGTTGATCTAGTCGCGGATTATCGAGACACTCCATGCAGGTCTAACTTTTTGGGGGAGCCATGATAAAAAAAATCATTTTGAAATTTGTTCTGATTCTCACTGCTGGGCATGCATTTGCCCAAACCGGAGGCAGGAGTCTTGTTCGTGTGGAACTCGGGGACTATCACGGAGACATGAAAAAAATCCAGGCACGGTCGCTGGATGTTGCCGGTGTTGATCTCTCGAAGAAGCAGGTGGACTTGATCGTGGATTCCTCGGAGTTGAAGTGGTTGAAGACCGCTGGATACCGTCCAGTGGTGGTTTCGGTCGAAAGGTTCTCAGCCGGGCCCGACAGTCGGTATCAGAATCCGGAAAAGGTCGAGGCCGCATTGAAACAGTTCGCGGCACTTCACCCGAATTTGGCCCAGGTAAAATCAATCGGGAAGTCGCTTCAGGGAAGGGACATTTGGGCGATTCGAATGACCCAGAACGTGAAAGTAGAGGATCCCTCCAAGCCTCACGTCTTCTTTAATGCAATGCATCACGCTCGTGAGGTTATGACCTCGGAGATCGGACTCGACATTGTGGAGACTCTTCTTGGTCAGTACGGAAAAGATCCCACGATCACCCGCTGGTTGAATTCATATGTGGTGGACGTGGTTCCCATGTTCAATGTGGATGGGAACCAGCTCGTCTGGAGTCAGGATTCAATGTGGAGAAAGAACGCGCGGGGCGGCTATGGAGTGGATATCAATCGAAATTACCCTTATGCGTGGAATTCATGCCGTGGTTCCAGCGGCTCCAGATATGCTCAAGATTACCGAGGTGAGGGGGCTGCATCCGAGCCGGAGACCCAGGTGATGATGAATTATGTTCGGTCCATCCGGCCGGTAATGTCCGTTTCCTATCATTCATACAGCGAGATTGTGATTTATCCGTACGGATGTGAGGGACAGCGGACTGAAACTCGTGAGGTGGTTGAAAAAATCGGGAAGGAGTTGGCTTCCAAGCTCAAGAAGGATGACGGAAGAGGAACATACACGGCGGGAACCGCACCTGAGCTTCTGTATTCCGTGGATGGAGGTGACATTGACTGGCTCTATGCGGTAGCCCAGGTCATTCCATTTGTCATCGAGGTGAATGCAGTTTCGCAGGGTTTTCAGCCGAATTATTCCCGTTGGCGCGATCAGACGGTTGAGGCACAGCGTGCTGGATGGAAATACATCCTTGGACGGATGGACGGTTCATCATTGTATGGTCAGATCAAGGATCCGCAAGGGCGTTCAGTTCAGCAGGCGAAAATCAGGATCCGAAGCGCCGATGGAGTGTTTTCACAGGAACTACGGGTGAATCCGGACGGATTTTTCAATGTTATCCTAAACCCCGGCTTGTATCGCGTTCAAATCGAGGCCACCGGGTATTCTTCTGAACCTCAGGTAATCAAGCTTGGAGATCTGAGAACCCCGTTTGAGCCGGTTTTGAAAAAGCTTTAAGAGATGTTTTGGGTTCCCGCTTTTGGGAGATCGATCAAAAACCTGGTGTTTTTGCAAAAAGTATCTATTTTCAGGCTGCCGCCGTGGGACTTCAGGATTCCAAGTGAGATGCTGAGTCCAAGGCCGGTTCCCTTGCCGACCTCTTTTGTGGTGAAGAAAGGTTCAAGGATTTTTTCACGGATCCCTTCGGGAATTCCTGGGCCACTGTCGGTGAAACTGATCGAAATCCTGTCTTCAAGGAGTTGAGCATCGATCTTTACCCAGCGCTCCTTGCGTCCCTGAACCGCATCGAACGAATTGTTCAAGAGATTCAGAAAAACCTGTGAGATTTGCGAGGGTCGGCAGTAAACTGTGATTTCCGGTGAAACACCCGCGTGCTCAATGAGGATTTCGTGATGCTTGAATCTTGTGGAGCAAAAGGCAAGGGTTTCTTCGAGGATGGTTTTTAGGGAACGGACTTCGTAGGGATCCTGGCTTCCCTCCCGCGAGAAGCTCTGGAGTCCCTTGATGATTCTCGAAATGCGAAGAACCGTTTCATCAATTTGAGTTGTCAGTTTTTTTAGAGCTTCAGGGTCTGGCGTCCCTTTTTCAAGTAGGCTTCGAATCTGGTGGCTCTTTCCTTGAATGATGGCCAGGGGATTGTTGATTTCATGGGCAATCCCCGAGGACATTTCGCCAAGACTTGACATCTTTGATGCGTGAAGCATTTTCAACTCTTTTTGGCGAAGGTCGGTCACATCCCAATTGGCGCCCACCATCCGAACCAGTCGCCCATCATCCGAAAAAGTGCTTTTCGCTTCACCTGCAATCTGTTTGATCTTGCCGCTTGCTGTTATCACCCGGAACTCGATCTCCAGGTCGGTTCTCTGGTCCGCACACTCTTTCAGCTTTCTTCGCACACGGTCCCGGTCTTCCGGATGAAGGGTTCTTTCAAACGCGTCGTAGCTTCCCGAAAATCCTGATTTTTCCTGTTCATACAGGACATACATGTAATCATCCCAATAGAGGTGATTTTTGACCAGATCCCAATCCCAGATCCCGAACTTCAATGCCTCAATTGCCCGGTCGAGGCGTTCACGACTTTTCTTCACCTCGAGTGAATGAATGATGTTCTCGTATGTGATAGCTGCCATTCTACAGATGAATTCAATGAAGGCCACATGATTGTCGTTGAAGGCATTTGCTTTTTCGGAGGCGACTCCAATGGTTCCAATGCATTGTTCCCGAAAAATGACTGGGCAATATAGCCTTGAAATGAGATTCAAGCGCAATTGGAATTGTGTGGGGTCCTGGGGGTCGACATTAGTGAGGTAGGTCTTTTGGTTTCGGATCACCCAACCCGGATGTCGATCCATTGCCGTGGCTTCTGCCTGGATTTTTTCCTCGGTGGTCAGGCCTTGGGCAAACAGCAGCTCCAGTTTACCGGTCTCGGGATTCATGAAGTAAAAGCCGGTCGATTTGAATTCCAAAACCTGGTTTAGGGTCTCAAAAACGGCACTCGCAAGTTCGGGAAGAGAAAATGCCTGAGTGATTTTTGCCAGCAAGGGTTCCAATTGATTGAGAGCCCCGGAAATGGAATCGAATGTGCCGGCCTTGTGTGTCATGTTCTAGCTTGGAGTGGAATTCAGTTTTTCAAGTGCGGCTGCAACGCATTTTTCATCCTGTTCGTAATGTCCGCCACTCACTCCGATTGCACCAATCAGTCTGCCCTCATAAAGGATCGGGGATCCTCCTCCCAGCAGGATGAAGTCAGGGAGATGTTGGGCTCCGGCATGGAGAATCGGATCGTTCTTGATGAACTCATACCAGGCTTTTCCGGTTGGAATTCCAAAACCCACCGCCGTCTTTGCTTTTTTGATGCAGGTTTCAAGGCTCACAGCCGGAGCATTGTCCATGGAGCTGAATGCCTTCATGCGGCCCGAGGAATCGAGAATGCACACGCTGATATTCAATGAGCTGTTTTCTGCCGTACGGATGGCTGTTTCGATCAGGAGCTCGGCTGCTTGTCTTGAGATGGTGGAGTTTTCGAAGCTGATTTTCATGATTTGCTTTCCGGATGATCATCCGATCCCTTGTTTTTTTCCAGACTTGCGATCTGGTCGCTTGTTTTGGAATCCTTCTCGATCCCATTGAAGCTATCCTTGAAGTTCTTTATCGAAAGGCCGAGTGATTTCCCGAGTTCCGGCAAGCGTTTTGGACCAAATAAAAGCAAGACCACTCCGACGATCAGGATGTGCTCGAATGATATTCCAAACATGGGGATCTCCTTCGTACAATTCTACTTGATTTTGAAAGTTTCGGTGTGAAAATTCGGGAAAAATGAAATGACTTTCATTGAACCGGAGAAATTACCTCCGGAGGAAGTAGTGTTCCGACTCGGAATTGCCTGATTTTCGAATGAACAGTCGCTTTTCGGCTTCCACCCCGAGGAACACCTGGGCGAGGTCGGTTAAAATGGGGCGGGAGGAGTAATATCCATGCCCAAGACCAGTGAGTCCCGGATCGTCGACCTCGCTGACATTCACTACATCCACTCCGTCATGACGCGCGCAAGCACCCAACCGTTTTTTTCCGTGAAAAGCCTTCGATGCCAGCAGAGCATTGTCCTTTTGTGAGCAATACACGGTGATTCGTTTTACGAGTTTTGAGAGTGAGGCGATGTTTGTACCGAACTCTTCCGGGTCATAATCCGGAGCATTCAAGACCAGTTCCTGAAGAAAGCCGTGTTCGAGCCGGCTTGAGAGCTTTAGCATCGCAGGGATGGCGACCTGATGCCCCATGCTGTGAACGATCATCTGGAATGGTATGGGGAGAAGAGAAAGTTCCTGAAAGATTGATTCGAATGAATCTATGCTTTGCTGTGCATTCCGTTGATTGGATTCATAGGTCTTGTTGATCAGGTTTTTTTCGAAAAATCCTCCACTCTTCCCGGCGGGCCACGATAGTAGGAGAATCGATCCCTGGAATTTGAGGTCATAGGCGATCTGGGCTGACCGAAAGAGGGCTTCATTGAAATCCACATTGAAGCCGTGGACAAAGAGCAGGGTTCCCCATTCCCGCGACGAAAGAAGTCCTGTTTTCAGTTCATCAAAGGTGTAGGTTCTGGTTTCACCGCGAATGAAGGCGGAGGATATGGTCCCCACCTGGTGGGATTCAGGCACGGTAATGATTGCCTCTCCAAATGTGGGAGGGGCGATGGGCCTTGCGCTCTCCTGGTCTCGATTGGTTGCAAAACGTACCTTGATTTCTCGGGTGCCGGAGTAGGACTCGCCAAAGAGCAGAGACCGATCACGCGCGATTGTTTCCCTGGCGGTGTTCAGGATTCCGGAGGGTTCCACCGGGTACTTGGGAGCGCTTGAGCAAGCAAAGAGAAAGACCGTGAGCGTAAGGATCACTGGCGCAATGAATCTCATTTTGAGGACGCTAAAAAATAGTTGCGGTCTTGTCAAACCTGCGGTGGGCTTGAATGAATTCCGTGATATGATCCAGCACGATGGCACACCCTATGGTTTGGGATGGATCCCCGGAGCTTCTCAATCTCGGTTTTTTTTCGGTTCGGTGGTACGGGGCACTCTTTGCATTTGCTTTTTTTCTCGGACTCAGAGTTTTGAATCGAATCACGGCGAGGGAAGGAATCGTGCCCGGTGGTTTTGATTCCATGCTCTCCTATGTGATTCTTGGCACGGTGATCGGTGCCCGACTTGGTCATGTTTTGTTTTATGAGCCGGAGGTCTTTTTTTCCGACCCGATTCGGGTGCTGAAGGTTTGGGAAGGCGGCCTAGCCAGTCACGGAGGAGTGCTGGGTGTGGTGGCTTCGGTCTACTTTTGGAAGCGAAGGCATTATGGCGGGCCTGTGATCCGCCTTCTGGATTACCTTTCCGTGCCAAGTACCATGGTTGGTGGAATGATTCGTCTTGGCAATTTTTTCAATTCTGAAATTCTTGGAAGGCCCTCCGACCTGCCGTGGGCGGTTGTGTTCAAGAGGGTGGACGATCTGCCTCGTCATCCCGCGATGCTTTACGAAAGCGCTTCCTATTTTTTGATTTTCATTTTCATGATGATGCTTCTCAAGAAGGGGGTGCATCGAAAATTCAAGGACGGATTCCTCACGGGATTGTTTTTCCTGCTGGTCTTTCTTGCGCGTTTTTTGATTGAGTTTGTGAAAGAGCTCCAGGTTCCAACCGAGGCTTCGCTTCCGCTTGATTTCGGTCAAATTCTTAGCATTCCGTTCATTGCGCTAGGAGTTGCGCTCTTGTTGCGATCGGGTTTCTTGCGAAGGGGGCGTCCACTGGCTTGATCCTTGCCTCCTCGTCTATGGAAGGGGGAATTCGGATGTTCGGATTTATTTTGTATTTGGTTCTTTGCGGGCTGTCTGCCCAAGCCATGCCATGGGATGGTTACAATGACCCGAATCGTTTTGGAAGCGGATATGAATATCGCTTTGATCGGTTGCCGATTCGGGGCGACATCGGCTCTTCAAGGGTTCCTTGGTCAGAAAGCTATTGGCCGAGAAACCAGGGCAGCATCAATTACCGCTGGAACTCCATTCCGCCGGTTGGGTTTAATTACCGGTCCCCGTCACGCGAGGAAGTTCTTCGCATGACAATGGAAGAGCTGAAAGCACTCGCACCCTCCGAGAAGTATGATCTTTACCGCGGGCGTTATGATTATCCACTTCGGAACTACATCAGCCGCACGGAAGCAAACCCTCGTGCGCCCGATTGGGCCGGGATTTGCGACGGGTGGACTGCAGCCGCAATCGAATTTCGCGAACCGAAATCCGTTGTTCGGGTCAATCCGGACGGAGTGCCCATTCCATTCGGATCATCCGATGTGAAGGGATTGATTTCCTACACAGCCGCACGTCAGAGACTCAATTCCATTGTGGTGGGCAGGTATTGTCCCTTCGGTCTTTCGCTTCAATTCCGAAACTGCCAGGACATCAATCCCGGAACGTATCATGTGATCCTGGGAAACGAGATCGGCCTTCGCAAACGCGCTTTTCCCGCAGATGTGGACCCAGGAAAGGAAGCTTGGAATCAGCCTGTGATCGGTTATGAATTCATTCCCGTGGGCAGCGCCCGTTCCGAAACCGGGGGGAATGCGATACGAATCCGTTCGAAGTTGGTTTATGTGGACGAGCTTGAAACTTCGAGGTGGGATCCGGTAACGGGCACCGAACACTGGGTTTCCTCTGTCCAGAATTCAGAATATGTCCTTGAAATGGATTCCGAGGGTAGGATCACTGGAGGGTACTGGTTGACTCGATTCAATCACCCGGATGTATTCTGGAAACCTACAAAAGGGATTGAGTTCACGGGAGAATTTGCTACTCTGCCGGAACTTTATGAACCGATGGATCCGTAGTCGGGATTCAGGGAAAGGGATGGGTTTTTGTATGGGATTCCGTCAGGCGTGGATTTGCTTTTTCTTTACTCTGTTGCTGATTCCCGGTCTTGGTGTTCAGGCCTCGGTCCCGCGGAACAAGGGTGTTGGAGTGGTACTGGGTGAGCCCACAGGGCTTACCGCAAAATTCTGGAACTCGCAGGATCGGGCAGTGGATGCGGGAATTGCATTCTCCTTTGATCGTTTTGTGTTTTTGTATTCGGATTACCTTTTTCACTTCAAGAGCATCTCGGGCATCAGACCTTATGCGGGCATCGGAGGCGGGCTGTTGATTTCCAGTGGCAATAAAAAGGGCAGGTATTTTGACGAGCAGGACGGGGCATTTGGTCTTGGAGTTCGCATTCCGCTCGGGGCGGAGTGGTTCATTCCGGATGCGCCGTTTGGAATATTTGCAGAATTGGTGCCGGGAATCGGATTGGTTCCGGGAACTTATGGTTTCTTCCAGGGCGGAGTGGGAGCCAGGTTCTATCTCGAATGAAAAAAAAGGAATATGCGCATCAAATGGCAAACGAACTTGGCATTGCTATGGGTATGATTCAGCTTGCTCTCCGGAAACTCGAAACTGATTTTAGTGCTCCGGAGCGGGAGTCATTTCGTTCTTACCTTGAGCGCGCAAACTCGGCGCTTCATCGTTTGAAGACGCTTGCAAAGGAGCCGGGAACTCCTGATTCGGATGGGTTCCAATCGTAAGACGGTAGCCCGCTCCAGTGACCGGGGTGATGCGGAGGTCTGACATTCTTATTTTTTTGCGAAGGGAGCACAAGTGAACGTCAATCACCCGGTCGCTCACCTTCACCGAACTTCCCCAAACTTCGTTTAAGATTTTTTGCCGAGTGAAAAGAGTTGTTGGATTCTTTGAAAACAGAATCAGGAGCTTGAATTCGGTTTGGGTCAGAGGAATTTCCAGTTCCCGCCCGGATTCATCGATCACCGAGACCTGGTGGGAATTCAAATCCATTCTAAGATTTCCGATTCTAATCCCGCGGGAGGAGTCCTTGATCAGGTGAGCCTTCTTCAGTTTGGAGTCCACCCGTGCTTTGAGCTCGATCAGATCAAAAGGTTTTGGCAGGTAATCATCCGCGCCCAGGGAGAAGGCGGTCACTTTATCTTTGATTTCCGTTCGACCCGTGATGCAAATGACGGGGATGGAGCAGGTGTTAGAGTTGGATTGGATTTCAGAGAGGAGTGAGAATCCGCTTTTATCGGGAAGGCCAATGTCGAGGAGAATCAAGTCAAAGGATGAAAGCTCAAGTTCCCGCAGGGCGGCTTCTGCGCTGCTCGAACATTTCACTAAATGGGGCATTAAGGCTTCTGAAATGAGAGTCTGGTAGTCTTCGGAGTCTTCGATCAAAAGGATTTTTGGTTCGCGGTTCATTTGGAAATTCTATCCTGCGCTCTGAAGGGTACTCAATCACAGAGCTTTGACGCCGGCGTTTTTTGTGACACACACGATTGAAATCTTTAATAAATATTTGTTGACCATTTGTGTCTGAAATGTGAAACTTGAATAATCGGA
>JAGWXK010000133.1 GCA_018969905.1 Bdellovibrionales bacterium | reverse complement strand
CCCCCTCTTCATTTCTGGTGAGGGGATCGGTGACGGTGACTGAAAACGTATAGCCCGAGTCGGTTTTGGGAATCCCAAGCGATGATGGATTGAATCGGTAGGTCGCAATTCCGCCGGGAACCGTGCTGATCGGATTGTTGGACGTGGGGGTATAGATTTTATAGTCTACTGCACCAGGATACGGATCCCAGGAGATCTCGATTTGTTCCGGGGAAATCGCCTGAATGCTCTTGATTCCCTTGAAATTGGTTGGAATCCGACCGCCTTGATAGCCGGTTCCGCTACAGGATAAAATGAGAGAAATGCCCAAGAGGGAAAATAGACCTCTTGGCGCTATGTGATTTAAGATGCTAAAACGATTTCCACTCCTCAAACGTACCCCCAGCCCCGCACGCGGAGCCCATCCTTAATCGTATGACCCTAGACACTCAGCGTCAATGTGTCGCCCGGGACCATCATTTTCCAAAGTTCGTTTCGGAATGCGATGGGCAGGACTTAAGTCAGCGGGCTCGAAATAAAATATTAAATAAAATCAGATGATTATCATGGGCAGGGGCGTAAGAATCCGTATATATTATAAGACAAATGAGGTTTGCGGCACTTCTTGGAGCCCTGTTTTTCCTGCTTTCGACCCCTTTGGTCTTTGCAGCCGATTCCGGTGGCCCGAATTCAAAAAGCGCATTCTTGCTGCCGAAGCTTGAGGAACTCACCCGCAGGTCGATGAAAGTCATTCAAGAGAACGAGGGAGTGGTTTCCGTGCTCCTTCCGGATGAAACTTCCTTTGCGGAGGGGACACAAATCCTGTTTTTCAGAAAGAAGGGGATTCGTGTTGAGGTGATCGCAACGGGAAAAGTACTTACAGAGGAGCGTGACCCTAAAAGCAATGCACTCCTTTTGAAGGTGGATCTCGACAAGGATACGGTCATAAAATACCCCGCGGTCGGTGATTTTGCCACACTTCTCTCAGATCCAAGTGGGGCTGGGGAAGCCGACAAGCGAGACCGATCGGATTTCTTGCTTCCCGAGGAGCAGGGCCTGAAACCGATTGATCAAAGACCTGGCTATCTTGAAGTTGGATTGGGGCTTTTGTATGGTGATCTATCGACGACCACAACTACCCTTGCCAATAACTCCAAAAACTCAAGCAGCTATAGATTTGGATTGATTCATGCGGCTTATCTTTCCGACTACATTCCATTTGGATTCGAATTCGATCAGCACTCGGGCACCTTTCCGACCAGCACATTCTACCAAACCACGGTGGCCTCAAGAGAGAAAATCACGATCTTTGGTCTCCAATACCGATTCCCTCCCTTCTTCAACCGCAAAATCGAACTCTCTCCAAAGCTGACGCTGCTTTCCGATCGTTTCATTACTGGTAACACGGACGAAAATCTGCTCACCACAACGACATCCGGCCTTGGGATTGGGGCGAAACTGGCATTCAATTTCATTCGTCAGGATTGGCGGCCTCTGAAGGCGGAATTTCCGATCAAGTTCCAGTCGTTGGGAGTTGAGGCAACCTATTTCCCGTCACTCACCGCCACGGATGAGGGAGTCTCGAGAGGAACCGAATCCCCCGGTTCCAGTGGATATAGCGCCCGGATCTCGGCTACTGCATTGGCTTGGTTTGACTTCATTCCGATATTCAAGCGTTGGATGGTCCAGGGTTCTTATGGTTTTCGAAGTTACAGTTTGAAGTTTGCGGGTCCAACCACGCCCGAGTCGGTTCCGACTCCGTTGCCTATCCCCGAGAACGGGAGTGCAACCGAGAGGGAATCGGATTTCCGGATATTTTTTGGAATCCGTTTTGATGACCCTGTAAAACTTTTCACGAGGAGCAAGGAAAAGAAGTGAATTTGCCGGTGAGCTTTTTTATCGTCTCGATCGCCTTTTGGACCTGTGCACTCGCTTTCGAGCAAGGCAGTTCTCCCGCTCCTCCCAGGTTCGAGATTCTGGGCATGAAGGAACTCGAGGGTGAGATCCAGTATGCGGAGGAGAAGCTAGATCAGGCATTGAAGCCGAAAGTGGTCATATTGCTTGACAGTTCCGGCTCAATGGGGCAGCTGCTCGACAAGCAAAAATCAAAAATGTATTATGCAAAAAAACTTTTTGGTGAATATCTCCGCTATCAATGGCGGGAAAAAGCAGATGTGGGCCTTGTGGTTTACGGAGGTCGTCGGAAGCAGGATTGCTCCGACACCTACCTTGCAATCCGGGCCGGCGAGCGAAATCTCTCTAAAATAGACAGCACAATCAAAAAGCTCTCGCCTCTTGGCATGACTCCGATCGCAGACTCGCTTGAGATCGCAATCAATCAGCTCAAGAACTACCCTGGCCCAAAAAGAATCATGATCTTTACCGATGGCGAGGAAACTTGCGGGGGAGACAGTTGCAAGACCCTGGAGAAGGCAATTCAGGAGAAGATCGTGGATCTTGAGATGTTTGTAACTGGAATCGGTCTTGATGAAAAATCAAAGGATCTGGATAAGCTGCGATGTCTTGGAAAAACCTTCGGTGCCAAGACGCCAGAGAAACTCTCGGAGGCACTTGATGACATCAACAACTCGATCGGGATGTCCAAGGATGGAAGCCGAAGTGGCAACAATCTGATTGTCGAGAGTCCTGACCCAAAAGCCATGGTTCGGGTGTATGAGTTGAAAGAGGGCCAGAGGGTCTATGTGCGCGATTTTATGGCTTCTTATGGCATTAAGCTGCCACCCGGGACGTACAGTGCGGAGGTGATGTTGGATCCGGTCTACACCTTCAAGGAGTTCACTATCCCACCGAAGAGAAGGGTAACGCTCAAGGTTTCCGGAAAGGGGATCTTGAGCGTGAATTTCTTCAAAGGTCTGCTCGACGTGGAGATTTTAAACCGGGACAAGAAAGTAGTTCAAACCTTCACAAGCGATGAGCCGGCGCTCATAAAGTCCGGAACCTATGATGTCCGGATCGTGGGAGATCCTTTTTTTGAGCAAACAGAGAAAAAGTTCAAAATCGTACCCGGTGGAAAACATGAGATCAATATCGACGGGGTTGGAATTGTGCAGTTCAATCATCCTGGAAACCTGGGAATTCATGTGTATGACGGAAACGAAAAGGAGGTAGGTGCATATCTCACCAACTATCCTTTCGTCATTCGCGCCGGAACATACCGATTTTTTCTCAGTGATGATTGTGATCTTCCGGGCATCACCGTGCGTAACGAAAAGCAAATCCAGGTTCTCCAATGCATGAAGAAGAAATGAGTCAGAATGATCTGGTTTCATGAGAGCCTTAAAAGCACCCAGGATGAAATGAAGGCTTTGGCGGCATCAGGAGATTCAATGCACCTGGATGCGGTATGCGCATTACTTCAAACTGTCGGCAGGGGAAGACACGGACGGGAATGGATCGCTTTACCAGGAAACCTTTCGGCCTCAATTCATTTGAAGGACACGCACCTGCCTCTCACCTGGATCCCGCTTTGGGTGGGGCTCTGCACGGCCAGAGCGCTGATGTCGGGGTTTCCGGAACTTTCTTCCTTGGGAGGGGGTGGAATCCTGCTCAAATGGCCCAATGACCTGATGATTGATACTGGTGCGAAACTGGGCGGCATTCTTTGCGAAAAAGTGGATTCGGGTGTGATCGCAGGTATCGGGCTGAATCTGGAGTCTTCACCCGAGCTCCAGGGAAGAAAGAGCACTTCCCTGAAGGCCCTTTTTGAGAGATGCGGGGTGGAGCGGAAATCGGTTACGGCCCGAATCGTTCTTGAATCGGTTCTTTCGGAGCTCAAGAGGGAGCCGTCGGTGGATGAAGTCAGAACTGAATTTCTCCGACGATCATTTTATCCGCCCGGACGGGAAATTGTCTGGAAGAATGCCCGGACGGGAAGCAGAATCCTGGGGCGGGTGCTTGGGCTCGGTTCCCATGGAGAGCTCCGCGTGGAGATTCCCGGTGGTGGATCTCAATCCCTCTTCAGTGAGGAAATCGAGGAGCTTCGGGAAAAACCCGAAGCGGGTTCAGACCAAAAGTGAAAGGTCCAAGGCGGTGACAGAATGGGTGAGTGAACCGACGGAAATCACATCCACTCCCTCGATCAGATACTCATCAAGATTATGCAGTTGGATCCCTCCTGATACTTCAAAAACGACTCCAGCACCCGTCGGCTTCAATCTCATCGCATCTCTGATCTGCGAGGGAGAAAAGTTATCCAGCATGATCACCTCGGCCCCGGCACAAATGGCCTCCGAAAGCTCGTTGAGATTACGTACTTCAATTTCGATCTTCAGCAGATGAGGAATCGTTTCACGCGCGCTCCTGACCGCATTCGCGATTGAGCCGGCGGCTGCAATGTGATTTTCCTTCAGTAACAGTCCTCCGGAAAGATTGAAACGATGGGGGTGTGCTCCCCCGATCAAGGTGCTTTGAATTGCAAGGTCGCGGTAGCCGGGAAGGGTTTTTCGGGTAGCTGTGATGCGAGGAGTATTCTTCAGGCCTTTGTTTTGTGCCTTTTTCACAAATTCCCTTGTCCGAGTGGCAATGCCCGAGGTGTAGGCGGCTAGATTGATGAAGGTGCGCTCAAAAGTGACGATGGCTTCCGGGGTGCCGGTCCAAGTACAAATTTTTTGACCGGACGAAAGCTCCGAGCCATCCTTGGAGTGAGACTCGATCTTGAGGGGTAGTCCGTGTTCTAGGCTCAAGATCTCGAGGGCATCAAGACCCATGGCAGCAGCCCAGATTCCATTGGCTTTCGCAATCAATGCGGCTTGAATCTGTTTATCCGCATCCGGTCCTCGAGCCCTCGCTGTGGCGCGTGCGGTCCAGTCAAACGAGCTCGAATCCTCTTCAATTCCAGTGAGGATCCATTTTTTCCATGGTTGGATGAGTGACTTCATCTTAGACGATTCCGAAAGGTTTAAGGATCTCAAGCTGGATTGTCTTCAGACGGTTCAGC
>JAGWXK010000132.1 GCA_018969905.1 Bdellovibrionales bacterium | reverse complement strand
GCCCAAGAGCTCCACTATCCATCAAAGCACGACCAGCACCTCGTTCATCTTTCGGGGCCCCCACGGTAGTGACTGCATGAGTGAAGCGCCAAGACGTCGGCGAAGCTCATGAACCATGATCGCGCGGTCTGGCCGGATCTTGCGTGGACATGGCTCAAAAAAACGTAAATGCAAAGTTGAAAAAATCGAATTGGATTCGCTTAATTTACGAATCTGGCCCGGACAGAAATGTCCGGGCTTTTTTTTTGCAAAGTGATTTCTTTGGGTTATGCTCATGGGCCATGGAGACAAGCTTGTGAGAATCGCAATTCTAAAAGAGGTCCGTTCGGACGAAAATCGAGTCGCAATGACACCTCAGATCTGTACCCAGCTAAAGAAGATGGGGCATGAGATTCTGATCGAAAAAGGCGCGGGCGAGCGGGCAAACATTCCGGATTCCGCCTATGAATCGGCAGGAGCGAAAATCTGTCAGGAATCCGATCTCCTCGGGTCTGGCCAGATTTTTGTTCAGATCAATGTTCCAACTCAAGAACGGATCAAGAAGCTTCCCGAAAAATCGGTTTGGGTTTCCCTTCTTTACCATCGAACAGAAAAAGCGTGCATCGAGACCCTGAACCAAAAAGGGATTTCAGCATTCTCATTGGATGCGATTCCCAGGATCTCGAGGGCTCAAAGCATGGACGTTCTGAGTTCTCAGGCAAATCTGGCAGGATATCGAGCTGTGATCGATGGGGCCGCGCTTATGGACAAGATTTTCCCCTTGCTGATGACTGCTGCCGGGACCGTTTCCCCCTCCAAGGTTTTGATTTTTGGAGTAGGGGTGGCGGGGCTTCAGGCAATCGCCACTGCAAAGCGCCTGGGTGCGATCGTGGAAGCCACAGATGTGCGCCCTGAAACCAAAGAGCAGGTTCAGAGTTTGGGCGGCAAGTTCATCGAAGTCACGGGTGCAAGCGTGGGAAGCGAGGGCGGCTACGCAAAAGAGGCGAGCTCAGAATATCGGGCTGCACAGCGGTCAGCAGTCAACAAATCGCTCGCTCAGGCGGACCTTGTGATCACAACTGCATTGGTTCCCGGAAAAAAGGCCCCAGTGCTGATCGATCAGGAGCAGTTGGGTCTCATGAAGAAAGGCGCCGTGGTTGTGGATATGGCAGCTGAACAGGGAGGGAACTGTCATGGGACAAAACCCGGAGAAATCATTGAGATCAACGGTGTCAGGATTTTTGGAGCCATGAACCTACCTTCAAAGCTTGCAGCCAACGCGAGTGAACTGCTTGCGAGGAACTTGCTTGAGTTCTTTAAGCTCGTGTCTCCCAAGGGTGAGATGGTATGTGATTTGAAAGATGAAATCATCGCCGGATGCCTGATTTGTCATCAAGGCGAGATCCGCCATACAGGGGTTTAGGAGAACAGCATGAGCGAAATCATTCAATTCGTTGGCGAAAACATCAATTTCATCTACCTCATGGTACTCATGATTTTTGTGGGGATCGAGCTCATTTCACATGTGCCAAGCGTCCTGCATACGCCGCTCATGAGCGGAGCCAATGCGATACACGGAGTGGTCCTGATTGGGGCGATCATTGTTTTGGGGAAAGCAGGAAATGACGATTACCTTAGCCTGATTCTTGGGTTTCTTGGAGTGGTAGTGGGAACTCTGAATGTGGTGGGAGGATTCGTGGTTACGGATCGGATGCTCGAGATGTTCAAAAAGAAGCCTAAAGCTCCGGGGAGCAAATCATGAGTCATATTCTTGAAATCGTTTATTTGATTGGTTCCATCTCCTTTGTTCTTGGACTCAAGATGATGGGGCAACCGGACACCGCAAGAAAAGGCAATGCAGTGGCAGCCTTCGGAATGGGTGTCTCTGTACTGGGAACTTTGTTTATCGGAGAAACGGGTTTTTCCGTCATTCCTCATATCGGATTGATCCTTTCGGCGATCTCGCTTGGCGTGGTGGTGGGCACTGTCATGGCAAAGCGGGTCCAAATGACAGCGATGCCCGAGATGGTTTCGTTGTTTAACGGCATGGGCGGTCTTTGTGCCGCACTGATTTCCATGATTGAATGGCGCGCACTCTCCGGCACGGGAGAGCTGCAAGGTCTTGGTTTTGCTCATTACCTGCCGGTCATTGCCGGCTTGATCATAGGAACGGTCTCTTTTGTGGGAAGCATGGTTGCCTGGGGTAAACTCAATGGCTCTCTTGGAGACTTCAGGTTCAAGGGCCAACAGTTCATCAATATGATGGTGCTGCTCGCGATTCTGGTTGCGAGTGGACTTACTTTTGTCTTTCTTGGAGCGGATCTGTCAATCATGGGCTTTTTTGGAACGCTCGCTCTGTCAGTTGTGTATGGACTTTTGTTTGTTTTTCCTATCGGCGGGGCGGACATGCCTGTCGTGATTTCCCTCCTGAACTCCTTCACCGGAGTTGCGGCGGCATGTGGCGGATTCCTCTACCACAACAATGTCATGCTGATGGGTGGAGTTCTTGTGGGAAGTGCGGGAACGATTCTCACGATTGTGATGTGCCAGGCTATGAATCGATCGCTCACCAACGTATTGATTGGGGCAGTGGGGAATTCATCCAGCTCGGGCAGTGGCTCCTCCGGCGGCAAGGGCGGATCTGTTCGTGAAGTGCAGGCAACCGATGTTGCCATCATGATGAAGTATGCGTCCAAAGTGGTAATCGTACCTGGGTATGGGCTTGCGGTGGCTCAGGCTCAGCATGTTTGTCATGAGCTAGAATCATTGCTTGAGTCCGAGGGCGTGGATGTGAAGTATGCAATTCATCCAGTGGCGGGTCGAATGCCAGGACACATGAACGTACTTCTTGCAGAGAGTAACGTAAGTTACGACAAGCTTGTTGAAATGGAACACATCAATCCTGAATTCGGAACCACGGATACCGTTTTGATCGTGGGCGCGAATGATGTGGTGAATCCGGCTGCAAAGACTGATCCTGCGAGCCCGATCTATGGAATGCCAATTCTTGACGTGGATCAATCAAAGCAGATTGTTGTGCTGAAGCGAAGCATGAAGTCCGGATACGCCGGTATCGACAACGAGCTGTTCTTTAATCCCAAATGTGGAATGCTTTTCGGAGACGCCAAAGACAGTCTTCAAAAACTAGTGAATGAAATCAAGGCTCTGTGATCCGGGTCCAATCGATCGGATTTATATCCGATTCTTGAAGGCAGCGATTGATTCGGGAGAAGACCTTTGAGCCAAAAAAACCCCTGTATGCGGAAAGAGGGGATGGGTGCGGGGTCTCAATGATTTCATGGTGTTTTGATTGAAGAAGCTTGCGTTTTTTTTGTGCATGCCCTCCCCAAAGCACAAATACGATTTTTTGCTTTTGATCGTTTAGGTGCCGAAGAACCTCGTCTGTAAAATCCTCCCAGCCCTGATTTTGATGTGAGAGCGGCTCGTGCGCCCGAACACTGAGTACGGTATTCAGAAGTAATACCCCCTGTTTTGCCCAACCCGTAAGATCGGAGTGATGCTCATCTATCTGTACTCCAAGGTCGGACCTGAGTTCTCTCAGGATGTTGATCAGGCTCGGAGGCTTCGGTTTCAAGTCATTCGGCACGGCAAAGCTAAGCCCTATGGCTTGGTTCTCGCCATGGTAGGGGTCTTGTCCCAGGATCACCACGCGAACCTGACTTGGAGGTACGTGATCGAAGGCCCTGAAAATATTTCTCTCCTCAGGGAAAACGCTACGTCCATCTGTTCTTTCCCGATCCAGGAAATCACATAGGTTTAAAAATGATTCAGAATCCACAGCCCTTTCTACGCCAGAAAGCCAGGAGGCTGGAATGAGGTATTTCATCCCGTGTTGTTTATCTGATTTTTTTGATCTCGAAAAGGGGGGGGGTCAGGTATACTCGTAACATGAATCGATTCGGATTCGGATCTGGTTTAATGTTTGTCATCTGGATTTCGTCTCTTATTTGTGCTTGTGCGGCAAAAAAAGTAAAGCCCGGGGAGTTCCATCCGATTCCAGTGGCGGAGCAGTACCGTATCTTTGAGTCACTTCCTGAGGTGACGATGATTGGGTTTGCGGATTCTTTCAGTCTCACAAAAGAAATTTCAGCCATCGAAAAAGAGTGGATTTCGATCCTCTATTTGGAGCGTGGATTTGATTTGCTCGCCATGAGCGGGTCGGTTTTTGATGTTTGGCTTTCGATGGATCTGATTTTGAATCAGGGCGATCAGGAGGGGGCGATTCAACAGGCACGGCTCCGGGGAATGCCGATCGGTTATCAGACCGCCGAGATGGAGAAGCTTCTTTCGTGGATCCGGGAGACCCGGAATCGGAGCGAGCCTTTTTACCTGGTTGGTTTCGGACAAGAGGTGGCCTCTTCTTATGGATGGAGAAACCAATTTTTATTCAGAACGTTTGCGGAGGTTCTTCGGTCCTATGGTGCAAAAAAGAGTGTAGCTCAAATCGAATCGGATCTTTCGCCGCTCCTGAAATTGAAGAAATGCAAGGAATCCGGTTTTCCAAAAAGCAATACAGATTCGGAAGGAGTGAAAAACGCGATCTCTAGCCTTGGGGTTTTGGTCGCGGAGGTCGCGGGTTCGGTTCAGGAAAGATTTCCGGGACACAGGCACGCGATGGTTCTCAAGGCGCTGCCTGCGTATTTTTTATCGGCGCTTGAGCTTTGTCAGGCAGGAGGCGAGAGTGGAAAACGCATTGAGCTTGAGGCAAAAAGCATTGAGTTCGCCCGCTCCGAATGTTCGAAATCCGGAAGAATTCTACTTCTTGGCGACTTCGAACTTCTCCGGAACTCGAAGAGTACGTTGGGTGGGGCACTTAAGGCCAAATTTGGCGATGGGCTCTATACCATTGCCACAATTCCCCTGTCTGGTGAAGTGATAGCAAGGACTGCTCCTCCCGGAAGCGTTCGGATTCAGGGCAATGAGACTCCTGTTCAATCCTTGTTTCAGGGGATCGAGTCGCCTTCGTTCATTCCATTTGCATCCCTTTCGCCCAGGGCGAAACGATGGGTTCCTTTGTTTCAGAAAAGTACGGCGTGGATTGAAGGGAATTCCAAGCCTGTGGAGTGGTCAAAAGAAGTAAATGCCTTTCTTCTGGTTCCGGGAATTAGCCCGTCCCAAAAATGGTATCTTGATCATTTGCAGTTCAAGAAGGAATGGTGAGTATTGAATCAGATCGACTGCCAGTGCAACCAGGAGATCAGGGCATTGAGTGCAC
>JAGWXK010000131.1 GCA_018969905.1 Bdellovibrionales bacterium | reverse complement strand
CCTGATCCCCAGCAAGAGACGGTGCCGTTGGTCCGAAGCACGCATGTTTGGGATCCAAATGTTACGGCCCTTTTTGCATTGGACACACCTGTTGCCGAAACATAATCCGGCCTTCGATTGGTGGTACCATCCCCAAGTTGTCGATTTTGGTTATCGCCCTTGCAGCGAACGCTGCCGTCTTGATGAGTTACGCAAAGACTCAAAGCATAACCGGTATGTCCATAGGAAGAAAACTCAATCGGCACCCGTGCGCCGTCTGAAAACACGCTCAGATCCGAACTCCCGGCTGCCGAGCCCCAGCACCTGAGCACGCGGTCACTGCGAAGGGCGCAGGAAAATCCATCACCCAGTGCCCAATCTTGGATGGTATGAATTGCCGGATCCATGACATTGGGCACAGTTTGGGGTGAGTAATGTGCGAAGGACCAATAGAGTGTCGAGTAAGATCCATTGGAACGAAGTCCGTTGACCTGAGCGGAGTGATTGTTTCCCCAGCAGCGGACTTGAGGCACTCCGGAAATCAATTGCTGCCCGCAAAAATGACTGATTCCCCCATGAATCGATTGAAAATTCGTGCCGGTCAGGACGGGGACGCTTGTTTCAGCATAAGAGGAAGTCCCGTTTCCGAGGTTGCCAACGGGACTTTGCCCCCAGCATCTGAGCTCGGCATTTTCTTGAAGGGCACAAACGGCGGCTTCATCAGAAACAAGATCGGTCACATTTGACAGGCCTACCGGCGTGGTAAGGCTGACACTTCCAATTCCCCAACATCGAACGGTTTTATCACTCAAGAGTGCGCAGTTTTGTCCATATCGCGAGGCCACCTTGATGGCCGAAGAAATGCCCGGAACCGATACGGCCGAGGAAGAGCTCGAGATTCCGCTCACACCCAATTGCATTTGGCTGTTGTCACCCCAGCATTTGACTCCTCCATCGGCGAGCACTGCGCATCCGGAATATGCCGTTCCTGTCATATGGACCGCATTTGATATTCCCTCCTTCATCGCCACCGGAGTGTCAAGGCTTTGCAAGCATCCGACCTGCCCTGCATGATTGATCATGCAAACGTCGTACTTTCCGCCAAAGATTTTGGAAATGGACCCAGCTCCTGACCACACTGAAATGGGTTTCTGGGGAGAGGAGAGCCTCCCACAGTACACATCACCCGGGGCATGGAGTACGCAAAGCAAGGATGATGCACCGGCAATTCCCAAGACTCCTCCGGATTGCCCTTCCGCAGTCAAAGAAACAGATGTCGTTTCTGCCCCACAACTTCGGCTCAGAAGCGCACTCTTTTGGCCCACAGAGCCCGGAGTTGCCTTCACCCAAACTTCGCAGAACTGCGAGGGGGAGCTTTGTCCTGCAGTGCAGCTTTGCTCTGTGATCAAAAAGTCAGAGGAGTTGCTCAAGGAAGCCACAGTGCAATTGGAAAGGGGAGCGCCAGAGCTTCCCGCGGTGCGGAAGTCAAGTCGCCTTGCAGGGCTCTCGCCACTTACGGGTACCTTTCCAAAGTCGAAGCTTCCGGGCATGCCCGCAAGCTCGGTTCCGGTTACACGCAAGGTAAGTGTCGGGTGGGTGGCTCCCACAGTCGTGCTGTTGCTGCAGGTTCTGGTGATACTAGTGGTCTTTATCCCTGGAGATTGGGGAGTGGCCTGCACCACAAATGTTTGACTTGTGCCTGCTGAATGGCCGGTGATCCAAGGAAAGTGTTCCAACTTGAAGTCGGTTGAGTTGCTCAATGCAAAGTTTGTGCAATTGAAACCATCCTGGGAGCCGGACTGCGAGAAAGTCATGGACTTTGAGGCGCCCAGAGGAATGGAGCCAAAATCAGCGGATCCCACGTTGAAACTCAAAATCGTGTCAGGTACACCGTTGATGGAAAATGAATTTGACTCTATGGTGCCAGTCTGACAGGTACGCCTGAGTGTTGAAGAAAAATATCCCGCAGCCGGAGGAAGGCCTCGGACTACCACGGAGCATGATTGTTGAGGGCTCAGAACAGCTGTTCCGCAGGAATCACTGATGATCGAAAAGCCCTGAGTTTGGGTCAGCTGGGGAGCGCTGCACCCGATTGCAGGGCCCGGACCTGTGTTTTGAAACTGAAAGGTTTTGGTGGTGTTGGATCCAACACGGATGTTGCCAAAATCATTCGATTCCGTCGACCAGGACAGAACTGGCAGGGCTTCAGAGCTTCCCACCACAATGATCAAGGGCGAAACCGTGTCTCCGCCGGTAGCGCAGGACTGCTGAATGCGGGTTGTTCTAGTACCCCAATTCTTTGGTGTGGCCCGAACCTGGACTGTGCAACTGCCTCCATTTCCCGAAATGGAAGTTCCACAGGTTTGGGACAGGATTTCAAAATCAGTGGAATTGCTGAGGGTAAGCGCCGAGCAGCCACTTGCCTCGGAAATCCCGTGGTTGCTGAGCGTAAAGGTGATCGAAGAGCTGTTCTGATTGACAAGGGTATTTGGGAAGTTTGTTGATCCCGCGGGAGACCAGGCCCACTGAACCGGATTCAATCCGTTTACCATGATCCGATTGGGACTCGTGGAAACATAGCCCCCAATATCGCATTGGACCCTGAGTGTTGCTGTTCTTTGGCCGGTTTGAACCGGTTTTCCCCGCACCCCGATGGTGCAGGTTCCGCCATTTGCGGCAGGAGAATTCGAGGTACAGGTGTTGGATACGATTTCAAATGCAGTGGCAGATCCATCGAAACTGGGTGGAGAGCAATTTGTTGGAGCTGAGGATCCATCATTGATGAGATCAAAGAGGATGGTTTCACTTGTGGAACCCACGTAAACATTGCCAAAATCGGCACCCATTCGATTGAATGCAAGTTGGGGCCCTCCGGATCCCGTGACCAGAATCCCGTTTGGAGCAGTTTCAGCAGTTCCCCCGTTGATGCAATTCCTTTGGAGTGTGGTGGTCCGTACTTCAGCCGAAAGAGGGTTCGCCTTAAGTGTCACCAGACAGCTTGAATTGTTGGCCATCGTGGTGCCAACACAGGTGGTTGATTCGATCGAGAAATCCTGGGAATTTGTCAGACTTGGAGCACCACAGCCGGTGAGGGTTTGCCCGGTTGAGTTCGACAAAACAAAGTCCATGAACTGTGAATCGGTGCCGACCGAAACCGTGCCGAAGTCGTGTTCAAGCGTATCCCAGGTAAAGGCTGCGGCCGGGTTTACAATGAAGTCGCCTGTGGAGAAGGTCTTTCCATTGCAGACACTGATGACCTGAACTGATTTTTCAGCACTCACCTGGGGTCTTGCCCGCAGAATGACTGTCCGGGTGATTCCCGCAGGAATACTGCTTTCCCAACCAGGCGTCTGATTCCGGAGTCCACCAGAGCTAATGATCTCAAAGTGCGCGGCATCACCCACAAGCTGGGGAAAGGTGCAGTTTGCATCCGAACTTCCAATGTTTCTCAAGGCAATAATCTGCGAAGATTGGTTTCCAGCTTTCACCCGGCCGAAATCATGGGTGAGCGGGGTCCATTCCATTTCGGTCCCGAAACCTGTGGCAATAAGATCGATGTTGATTGAACCGCCCAGGGCGCAGGAAAAACCAAGAGAGGAGTATATTCGTCCTACGGACTTCGGCGATGCCCTGACGAAAAGTTCGCACGAGCTTCCCGCTGAGATGCTTGATCCGCAGTTGTTGGTCACAAGGAAGTCTTCCGAAGGGGTGAGGGTTGGAGCAGTACAGCCGGAGGCTGAGCCGGTACCTATGTTTTGAACCGTGAGGCTTAGAGCTACTGATTCGGTGTCTATTTCCACACTGCCGAAGTCCATGAACTTGCTCGAAGCAGATATCTTGGGTCCGCCCACTCCTTGGGCATTAATGGGAAACCCCGATTCCCTCGACCCGACCAAGAATGTTGCTCCGTTTCCACAAGACCAACTGAGGTTGGTTTCCTTCCGGCCCTGGCTCTTTGGTTCGGCTTTCAGGTCGAATTGACAGGTGTCTCCAGCAAGGAGAGTGGAAGTGCAGGTGGTGGTCACGGAAAAGTCGGTTGGATTTGATAGAATCGGGGCTCCGCAGTTCAGGGCATCGCCGGAGCCGGTGTTCCGGATCTGGATTTGTGCATCCCTGAAACTTCCGACATCGACATCACCAAACGGAAATCCTGAAGAATCAGTCAACTGGACCAAGGGAGGAGAGGCCCCGGTCATTGTGAATCCGTCCTCCTCCGACTGAAATTCCCCTTCTGCACAATAGGCCACGATTTTTCCAGCCAAGGCCCCGATGTTCTTCGGAGCTGCTGACAGAGACAACTGACAGGAGCCCTCGGGTTGTAGTGAAATCCTGAAGCCTGGATCAATCTCAAGAGGCTCATTGCCTGAGGATTCCGGATCATGGCAGGTGAGGGATCTGAGTTTGAATGAATTTGAGGTTTTTCCAAAAGCGCCCTCAGTCGCCATGAGTTGGCAGTCGTTTGCCGCGGATCGAGAGTAGTTTTTCATCAGGATCGTGATCGGGGTGCTCTCGAGTTTCATACCGACCGACCCGAAGTCGTGGTTTTTGGGCGAAAAGGCAACAAATGGATACTCGGGCAGAACAAACTCCGCCGAAATGCCATCGGTGTCGGATGCAGTGCCGACGGAGAGATCGCAGCTTACCTGAAGAGTGGTTGTTTTGATCCCGAAATTTCCTGCAACTGGCGAGATCAAAAGCTCACAGGTTGCGCCATCTCGAAAGGTTGGATAAACCGAGCCATCCTGACACTGAGTCGCATCGAGCAAAAAATCCTCTGTGTTGCTGAGACTGAATTGGCAGTTTTGTGCGGATTCAGTACCAATATTTTGCACTTCGATGCTCGCAGTTTTGATCCTTCCTGCAGAGACTTGTCCGAAATCCAAAAAAGTCTGGTCCAGCTGCAAGGCGGGACCCTCCCCGGTGACGAGGACACTTGAAACGATTGCCGTGTTCCCGCCTTCACCGCTGCAGGTTCTTGACAGGCTTGTCCACTTTGGTCCCGAAGACAGCGGAGTTGCTGTCAGTGTGACCGAGCAATTTTCTCCGTTTGCCAAAGTGTTTCCGGTGCAAGTGTCAGAGATGATGGAAAAATCGGAGGAATTGCTGAGTTGAACCGGGGAGCATCCGGTAGCGCCTACCGTGCCCGCATTTGTAAGAATGAATTCTTTTGGCTCAGTGGTGGCATTGACTGCCTTCACGCCAAAGTCATGGCTTGTCTCTGACCACTGAAGAGAAGGCGTAGGCGTTGGCGTAGGCGTTGGAGTTGGCGTAGGCGTTGGAGTTGGCGTTAGAGTTGGAGTTGGCGTTGGCGTAGGCGTTGGCGTTGGCGAATCCGTCAGAGAGAAATTGATTTCATTTGTCGTGACCGCATTGCTGATGTTTCCTGCGAGGTCCCTTAGGAAAATCGTAAGAG
>JAGWXK010000130.1 GCA_018969905.1 Bdellovibrionales bacterium | reverse complement strand
TATTCGCACCCGACTTTGCGAGTTCTTTCTCGGTGGTGGAAGCTGCAGCAATCGTGTGACCTTTTGAGTCATCGATCAACTGTGCATAGATGTTGGCATTGGAGCGGAACACCACAAGACGGGGTCTTTCGGTGGTTCCAACCAATTTTGCGCGGATCCGTTTCTTGTGCTTGAAACGAATCACCTGCTTGTTACTTGTTTTATTTCCAATTTTAGTTGCCATGATTACCTCTTACTTCGCACCTGCAGCTGCCTTACCCGCCTTGCGGATAATGTGCTCATTGGTGTAGCGGATGCCTTTTCCTTGATACGGCTCGGGTGGCTTGATTCCGCGGATCTTGTCTGCAGTCAATCCAAGCAGCATCTTGTCACTGCCAGTAAGAACAACGTGGGTGTTGTTCTCAACTTTTGCTTGGATGCCTTCCGGGAGTTTGAAATCAACCGGATGAGAAAAACCTATGGTGAGAGAAAGTACATTGCCCTTGGTTGCGGCACGATATCCGACGCCCACGATGTCAAGCTCGCGGGTGAAGCCTTGAGAAACACCAGTCACCATGTTGTACATCTGGGTGCGCACAACGCCCTGGAGGGCTCCGGAACCTTCCTGCTTCTCATCACGAACCACTTTCAGTTCCTGTCCTTCAACAGAAAGCTTCACGCCATTCGGGAGTTTGAAATTCAACTTCCCTTTTGGGCCTTCCACCAGGACATTTTCATCCTTGACGTTGATCTTTACGCCTTGCGCCAATTTTACTGGGGCTTTACCTACACGTGACATAAATCACCAAACCTCGCAGAGAATTTCGCCGCCCACTTTTTGCTGGGCTGCTTTCTGGGTTGCCAATACGCCTTTCGAAGTTGAAAGAATGGAAATTCCAACTCCGCCAAGCACCTTCGGGATCGAGCCTACTCCGGCGTACTTGCGCACACCGGGCTTGCTCACCCTGCGGATCCCGCGGATCACGCTTTCGCCTTGATCGTCGTACTTCAAGTACACCTTGATGCTGACGTGGCCGTTGTCATCCTTTAGGAGGCGGAAGTTCTTGATGAACCCTTCGTCCTTCAAAACACGAACGATGTTCGCCTTGAGACGGGATGCGGGGATTTCAACCTTCTCGTGCTTTTCAGCACAAGCATTCCGAATTCTGGTCAGTAAATCTGCTACTGGATCTGTCATGCTCATAATCTTCTACCTCTTACCAACTTGACTTCGTAACGCCCGGGAGCAGTCCCTTGAGCGCAAGGCCCCTGAAACACAGACGGCACATGTTGAATTTCCTCAAATAAGCCTTGGAACGGCCGCAAAGAGGGCAGCGGTTCTTCGCCCTTGATTTGAACTTAGGAGTCTCACCCATTTTTACGAGTTTACATTTCTTAGCCAAGCTCTATCTCCTTACTTTCTGAAAGGCATGCCCATCTCGGTGAGCAGGGCCCTTGAATGTTCGTTGTTCTTTGCAGTAGTAACAATCGTGATGGTCATCCCACGCACGCTGTCGACCAGATCGTAGTTGATCTCCGGAAAAATGATCTGCTCTTTGATTCCCAAAGAGTAGTTTCCGCGGCCGTCAAACGCCTTGGGGCTGATCCCTTTGAAATCGCGTACGCGAGGAAGGGAAATCGTAACCAAACGGTCAAAAAATTCAAACATCCGTGCACGGCGCAGGGTTACTGCAACCGCAACCGCATTGCCCTTACGCACTTTGAACGCCGCGATCGCTTTTTTCGCACGGGTCATGATCGGCTTCTGACCGGTGATCGCCATAAGGTCGTTCATCGCGCTATCAAGAACCTTGGGATTTCCGATGGCTTCTTTTACGGCACAGTTCACAACGATCTTCTCAAAGCGGGGTACTTCCATGACGCTCTTGAAGCCAAACTGCTTCATGAGAGCCGGAGCAACCACTTTTTCGTAGTGTTCCTTCATGCGAATGGTGCCTTCCGGAGAAACCTTGAGCTCGCCGGCTGGAGTCACCTTCAGTGCGTTTGCAAGAGCCGCTTTTTCACGCTTGGTCGCCTTTGGGGCTGCCTCGGTCTTTGGCTTTGCTTCTTTTTTCTTTTCTGTCTCTTTTGCGTCTGCCACGGATCAATCCTCCAGAATCACTTTTTAGCGGAAGCTGATTTTTCGATCAGCTCGCCTTTTTTGCCGCGCGTGAACTTGGTGGCACGAGTCGGCTTCTTGGTTGTAGGGCTGATGAGCATCACGTTCGAGTAGTGAATCGGGGATTCCTTCTGAACGATGCCGCCCTGGGGGTTGGTCTGAGAAGGCTTCACATGGCGCTTTACCATGTTCACACCTTCGATGGTGAGCTTCATTTCAGCAACATCCACCTTCAAAACCTTGCCCTGCTTGCCCTTGTCTTTTCCGGCAGTCACGGCAACCATGTCATTTTTACGAATAAACAACTTTGTCATAATCGACCTCTATCCCGTTAAATCACTTCTGGAGCGAGAGAGATGATCTTCATGAAATTCTTTGCACGAAGCTCCCTTGCCACCGGCCCGAAAATCCGGGTTCCGACCGGTTCGTTCTGGGCGTTGATCAGAACAGCGGAATTGTTGTCGAAACGGATGTAGGAGCCATCCTTCCGATTCACTTCCTTCGCAGTTCTGACGATCACGGCCTTCATGATGTCTCCCTTTTTCACCTTGGAATTGGGGATCGCATCCTTCACGGATACGACAATCACGTCACCGATCGTTGCATATTTACGGCGGGTCCCGCCGAGTACCTTGATACACATCACGGAGCGGGCTCCGGAGTTATCTGCGACATCAAGTCTGGTTTGCATCTGAATCATTTGAAATCTCCTTTATCCTTCCTGATCAAGCCTTGTGGAGCAATTCCGAGGAAGCTGCGCGAATGATCTGTTCTACCGCCCAACGCTTCTCACGGGAGAGCGGACGGGATTCGATGATCCGAACCAGGTCACCGGCCTTGGCGCGATTGCCTTCGTTGTGAGCCTTGAACTTGTTCGCCTTGGTGATGTACTTGCCGTACATGCCTTCACGAACCTGACGCTCTACCCGAACCACGCACGTCTTTTCCATCTTGTCGCTCACCACGGTTCCCACCATGGAGCGCTTGTGAGGACGCTTCGTGCCGGCTACAGCCGCAGTGGTTGCTGCAGGAGCCGCTTTTGCTTTTGCCTTTACTGTCTTTGCTTTCGTCTCTGCCATAAATTCCTCAAAACCTACTTGGAAGTTTTCTGCGTGAGGAAAGTCTTCACGCGGGCGATTTCTTTACGCAACTTCCAGATCATTGCCGTATTCTCGAGCTGGCCGGTGGCGAGCTTGATCTTCGCTTCGAAAAGCGCCTTACGGTTGTCCACGATCTTCTGGTTCATTTCTTTTTCCGAAAGATTCTTCAATCCTTCCAACTTCTTCTTTGCCACTTGAAAATCTCCTTACTTTGCTGCCGCTTTCGCCGCCGCAGTTGCCTTCGCCCGCTCGGCTGATTTCGCAGCACGTTTTGCAAGCGCAGTAGCCTCGATCTGCTTGTTGATGAGCTTGAACTTCAGGGGAAGTTTGTGGCTCGCAAGACGAAGCGCTTCGAAAGCTTCGTTCTGGGGAATTCCGGCCATTTCAAAAATGATCCGGCCTGGCTTGATCACTGCCGCCCACTCTTCCACACCGCCTTTTCCGGATCCCATCCGGGTTTCAGCAGGCTTTTTGGTGATCGGCTTGTGCGGGAAAATCCGTACCCAGATGTTACCGCCACGCTTTACGTGACGAGTCATCGCAACCCGCGCAGCTTCAAGCTGTTTCGCGGTGATCCGACCGCATTCTGCAGCCTGAAGTCCGAATTCGCCGAAGAAAAGGGCTCCGCCGGAGCCTTTTTCAGCGCGTCCGCGGTTCTTACCCTTTGCTTGTTTTCTCCATTTCACTCGTTTTGGCGTCAACATGACCTATCTCCTGCCTCTCAATTCGTGTTTCCGCTGGCCTTAAGAGCTTTCGCTTCTGCCGCAGCTTGACGCTTCAGAGTCTGGGTTTCGCCACTGTAAACCCATACTTTCACGCCGATGATTCCGTAAACCGTGTGTCCTTCCGCGGTACCGTAGTCGATGTTCGCACGAAGGGTGTGAAGAGGTACGCTGTCCTCGCTATACCACTCGGCGCGAGCGATCTCGGCTCCACCGAGACGGCCTGCAACGCGGATCTTGATTCCCTTGATTCCCTGCTTGAAGGCTGCAGTCATGCACTTCTTCATGGCACGACGGAATGCAACCCGTTTTTCGAGCTGGGCAGCAACGTTCTCAGCAATGAGCGTTGCATTGGCTTCAGGATTCTTCACTTCGATGATGTTCAGAAGAACTTCGCTGGAGGAGTACTTCTGGATTTCGCCACGAAGCTGGTCCACTCCCGCGCCCTTCTTGCCGATCACGATTCCGGGACGGGCCGTGTGAACATTGATTTTTACCTTGTTCGCAGCGCGCTCGATCTCGATTTTTGCGATCCCGGCAGAGAAAAGCTTGCTCTTGAGCTCTTTGCGAAGCTTCAGATCTTCATGGAGAAGCTTTGCGTAGTCTTTTTTCGCGTACCAACGGCTTTCCCAAGTTTTGGTGACGCCCAAACGGAACCCAACTGGATGTACCTTCTGACCCATGATCCTTCTCCTTACGCCTTCTTCGCAGCGGCTTTCTTGCCAGCCGTTTTTGTAGCGGCCGTCTTCTTGGCCTTCTTGGTTGTGGTTTCAGCGACGAACACCTTGAGGTGGCTGGTGTACTTCAGGATCCGGCTTGCAGAACCTTTTGCGCGGGATTTGAAGCGCTTCAGGGTCGGGCCTTTTCCTACGAGAATCCGGCTTACCACCAACTGATCGATGTCCATTGTTCCCTTTTGCTCTGCATTCGCAACCGCGCTCTTCAGAACGCCAGAGATCACGGAAGCGAGCCTTCGCTGAGGCGCGAGCGCGAGGTAGTTCACTGCAGCCGCTACCGGCTTACCGCGAACTTCATCCGCAAGCATCCCGAGCTTTCGGGGAGTCACTCTGATATTTGTCAAACTTGCCATGGTTTCCATCATCATTCTCCTTCAGTGCCCTTACTTGGCTGCAGGGGCAGCTGCTTCTGCTTTCTTCTCGGCAGGAGTGTGTCCATGGAAAGTACGAGTCGGAGCGAATTCTCCGAGCTTGTGTCCAACCATGTTCTCGGTCACATAAACCGGTACAAACTTGCGGCCGTTGTGAACTGCCAGCGTGAGGCCTACGAAATCAGGCAGCACGGTGGAACGACGGGACCAGGTCTTGATCACCTTCTTGTCGTTTGCAGCTTTGGACGCCTCACACTTTTTCATCAGGTGATCGTCGCAGAATGGTCCTTTTTTCAATGATCTTGCCACGTGTATTCTCCTTATTAAGCGCGTTTCACAATGAATGCGTCAGTACGCTTATTCTTACGGGTTTTGTAACCTTTGGTCGGCTTACCCCACGGAGTCGTAGGATGACGTCCGCCGGAGCTCTTG
>JAGWXK010000129.1 GCA_018969905.1 Bdellovibrionales bacterium | reverse complement strand
GGTTGTTTCCATTCAGAAGGGATTTTCTCACCTTTGGCCTTCATGAACGCATAGGCCATGGCACCGCCAACGAGAACCCCTTGCACGCCCTTCAGGAGTGCCTCGATGGTCTTGATCTTATCGCTAACTTTGGCGCCTCCAAGGATCAGGTAGAATGGGGCCGCTGGATTCTGCAGGATCTGGTTGAAGTATTTCACTTCCTTTTCAATGAGAATTCCTGCGCCCCGATCAGGAACAATAGAGGGGAGTCTGTGTGTGGATGCATGTTCCCGGTGGGCGGTTCCGAAGGCATCGGTGACATAAACATCGCAAAGCTTTGCCAGGCCTTGAGCGAATTTAAGATCATTTGCTTCCTCCTCGGGATGGAACCTGAGATTCTCAAGTACCATCACTTCGCCATTCTGGAGTCCACGGGTTTTCAATTCGATGCCCTCGCCAATGCAATCATCCACCAGTGTCACATCGGTGTCCAAGATTTCGGAGAGGCGATGAGCGGCCGGGAGGAGAGAGAACTCTTCGTTCCGTTTTCCCTTGGGGCGCCCAAGGTGGGAGGCGATGATGACCTTTGCGCCCTGCTCCCTGGCGTATTGAATCGTGGGAATCGCCTCACGAATGCGGGTGTCATCCATAACGCTCCGGTGTCCTTCGTTATCGGGAGGGCTCAAGGGTACGTTGAAGTCTAGACGGAGAAAAACCCGTTTTCCCCGGATCGGAAGTTCCCGGATGGATTTCAATCGCATGATTCTAGATCCCTCTGGACGCGAGATAGTCGGTTACATCCAGCATGCGGTTTGAGAAGCCGGACTCGTTGTCATACCACGTGATGATCTTGATGAGGTTTCCGCCCAGAACCATGGTGAGCTCGGAGTCGATTACCGAGCTCCTTACATCCCCGTTGAAATCGCAGGAAACCAGCGGCTCAGTGGTGAAGCCGAGAATGCCCTTGAGTGTGGTCTCGGATGCGGTCTTGAGAGCTGCATTCACCGCTTCCCTGGTGGTCTGATTCTTCACTTCGACAGTGAAATCCACTACCGATACGTTTGGAGTTGGAACTCGAATCGAAAGTCCGTCGAGTTTTCCCTTCAAGTGAGGAAGCACAAGACCCACGGCTTTTGCGGCTCCGGTCGAGGTTGGAATCATGGATAGGGCTGCGGCGCGCGCACGACGAAGATCCTTGTGAGGAAGATCAAGAATCCGTTGATCGTTCGTGTAGCTGTGAACGGTCATCATGGTTCCGCGAACGATTCCGAAATTGTCGTCGAGCACTTTTGCGGCAGGGGCAAGGCAGTTTGTGGTGCAGGAGGCATTTGAGATCACCTTGTGTTGGTCCGCCAGGTAACTTGTGTGATTCACGCCAAAACAAACCGTAAGGTCTGCATCCTTGGAAGGTGCGGAAATGAGAACGCGCTTTGCTCCGCCTTCAAAATGTTTCGAGGCATCCGCCTTGTCCGTAAATACCCCGGTACATTCATGAACGAGCTCCACGCCCTCCGCTTTCCAGGGAAGCTTGGCAGGGTCGCGATCCGAGAAAACCTTGATGGCCTGGCCGTTGATCACGATTTTTCCGGCTTCAATGTGAATGTCTGCGTTCCAGTTTCCGTGAACGGAGTCGTGCTTGAGAAGGTGAACTAGGGTGGGGAGGTCGCCCATATCGTTGATTGCAGACACCTTGACAGAGGGACGGCTGAATGCAAGACGAAGTACTTTGCGGCCGATGCGGCCGCATCCATTGATTCCGATCACAGTAGGTTTTGACATGCCGAAAACCCTATCCTTTTTTCGGGAATTCATCAAGAAGCGCTGACGTTTGCGCGCCGAGTAAACTTGATTCGTTCATTGATTTTATTTATCAAACGATCGCGGATTTCGTATGGTCAAGCGGGGATGGATCGGCGAACCTGAGATCATGAAAATATTGAAATCGTCCAAATTCCCATTCGTGCTTTTTGCAACTCTGTCGGTTGTCGCAGGATTTACTTCCGCTCAGGCCTTTGAGGCTCTCCCCTCAAAGCCCCCGGTTCCAGCGGACAACCCGATCACTCAGGCCAAGGTGGAGCTCGGAAAGCAGCTCTATTTCGATCCGAGGCTTTCAAAGGACGGAACGATTTCCTGCAATAGCTGTCACAATGTTATGGCAGGGGGGGATGACAATCGTCCGAACTCGGTGGGAGTGAAGGGCCAACATGGGGGCCGTTCGGCCCCGACCGTGTGGAACTCGGCCTTCATGTCGGTTCAATTCTGGGATGGTCGGGCGAAGAGTCTTGAAGAGCAGGCCAAGGGGCCTCTCACCAATCCGATCGAGATGGGCATGGACAGTCATGCACTGGTAATCGAGCGGATCAAGAAGATGCCTGAATATGTGTCTGCCTTCAAAAAAGCATTTCCCAAGGATTCAGACATCACGATTGATCATGTGGCAAAAGCCATTGCTACCTATGAACGCACCCTGATCACGCCGGGTTCAGCGTTTGATCGCTATCAGAAGGGCGATAAGAAAGCATTGAGTGCCCAGGCAGTAAGAGGAATGGGGCTCGTTCAAAGTGTGGGCTGTACGTCTTGTCATTCAGGCCCCAATTTTGCGGGTCCGATGCTGCCCGAGGGAACCCCGTTCTTTCAGAAGTTCCCGACATTTCCCGGCTCGAAATACGATTCCCAGTACAAGCTGACCGCGGATGGCGGACGCTTCGAGGTGACGAAGAACGAGGCGGATCGCGGGATGTGGCGTGTTCCTACCTGGAGAAACGTATCGGTTACGGCACCGTACTTCCACAATGGCGCGGTCAAGACGCTGGATGAAGCGATCCGTGTGATGGCCAAGACCCAGCTCAACAAGGAGCTGAAGGATGATGAAGTGAAGGACATTCAGGCGTTCCTTGAAAGCCTTACCGGAAAATTCCCGGAACAAAAGATGCCAAGGCTTCCTGCGACTCCGGGTGAGTACGTGGTCGCGGATTGATCTTTCCGTGCCGAAAATCGGAATAAGTGACAAAAAGCCCGGAAGCCATTCGATTCCGGGCTTTTTATTTGCGCTGAGGTTGCTTTCTTTTCTCCAGCAAAAACAGGAGCGCGGGGAGTGAGACCACAGCAGCCAGCACACAGGTGAATTCCCCGAGTACCGCCAATTTACCGAAACTGACAAAGGCTTGATTGCTTGCGATGAGAAGTGATCCGTAGCCTGTCACTGTTGTGAAGCTTGCGAGGAGGACCGCCCCTCCGGTTTGCTCCAAAACAGGCATAATTCCACCTTTTTTCTCCAGACGGTATCTCTGAAAGACATTCACCCCATAGTCCACCCCGATCCCAAAAGTGATGGGGAGCGCTATGAAGTTCAGGAAGTTGATTTTTTGGTTGAAGATCAAGACATAGCCGAACAGCCAGAGGACTCCCAGCAAAAGGGCAAAAGAACAAAGCGCTGCAGTCTGAACCTCTCGAAACAAAAGGATCACCAGAAGGAATACGGCAATGAAGGCGAAGAAAGTGGCTTTGGGACCGTCTTTTACAATCGACTCGAAAAGGTCCGAGGTAACAGGAAGAGTTCCTGCGACCGCAGTGCCCGGCATGATCCGGTCGGCCGATTCCCGAACCGAGCGCACAAAATGAATCAGGTTCTCGCTCTTTTGGAGTTCCGGTGACAAGGAAGGCTCGATCAGGATGAGTTTTCCGAGGGTTCCGTCACGTTCCCGGAATTTTCCGCGTACAAGTTCGGGCAATTCAGTCGGACCGAATCGTTTGAATGAGTTTTCGGAAAGCAAACCTGTTGCGAGTTGTCGCTCTTCTTTGGATAGCTGCCGCAGGAGTTGGGCAGGAAGTAGTTCATCGATCTGTCTGAGAACACGGACTTTTTCCTCTTGTTGCTTTGGTACGAAGTCCTGGAGGGTGCTCACATTCACGATGAAACTCTTCTTGCCTTCGCTGGCTTTGGTTTTGCGGACCTCTTCTGCGATCAATTGAACGTCTTTTTCATTTTTGGGCAGAATGACAACCGGCAGTAAGTACCGATCAAAGAGCTGGTCTACATATTCACCCCAATACATCGATCCGCTCTCGGCACTTTTCTTGTTTCGGAGTTTCTTCATGTTCGTTTCGATGATTCCAGGATTGATCCGGGAAAGACTGACCGCTGAGAGAAGGGTAAGGATCAGGGTGCCCGTGAGGATCATTTTTGGGTGCCGGCTGATGAGGCGCGCAAGACCGCGGATCAATCCCGATTTTGATTTTCGAACGGGTTTTCTGAGGAAACCGATTCTGTAGAGAAGGATCATGAACGAGGGCATGAAAGTGTAAGTGGCAAGCCAGCAGAGCGCCATGCCGGTGAAGCCGATGACTCCGAATTGCCGGAAGCCTCGGAAACTCGTCAACATCAGGGATCCGTATGCAAGGCCTGCAGCAAGGGCAGCAACTCCGGTCGCGGAAATGGTTTTTTTCAGTGCGATGTAAATGCTGCGCGGGGTTTCTTTTTGTTTGCGACGCTCTTCAAGATAACGGGCCAGAAGGATGATTCCGAAGTTGATCCCATTTCCGATCACAATGCTGGCCATGAATGCGGAATTTGCATTGAGGTAACCCACCTGGAAAAAACCCGCTCCAAAGGTCCAAAGAGTTCCAATCAAAAGCGCAAGGATCAGGGAAAGTGTTGCCATGAGTGATTTGAAGTAAAGCAGCATGGCAATGCTTACCAGGATGGTCACCAGCACCGTGGAAAGAAGAAGATCTTCCACCAATGCTTCATGTTCATCGATCAGGTCCTGAACCCCACCTGCAAAATGGACCTCAAGGTCCGGAGAAAAAGATTTTGGTCGGAGGCGCTCGATGATTTTGTCCACGGCTTCACGCAACTCCTTGGATGCACTGATGCCGGATTTATTGCCGGGAAGGTTGGCCAGAATCACCCGTTGTTTTTTGTCCGGTGTTGCATAGTAGCCGTCTTTGAATCGTGAATAGGCATTTGACCTGGATTCATATTTTTCCTTCAAGGACTTGAAGTCGAAAATCGGTTCTTTGATGTTTTTATTCTCGATGATCGTGAGCGGATTGTAGAGGCTCAATTCGTAATTCACCTTCGCTCGAATGTAGTCGCGGATCATCTCGAGATCCTTTAGTTCAATGAAAAGGGACTTTCTTTTGGCAAAAAACTCGATTTCCTTGTCGATGCGGTACTCCACCCCTGCGCAAACATCCCGGGGCAGCAGGTTGATTTCGGTGGCAAGAGCATCCACAAAGCGCTTACTGGCCTCGGAGTCATTTGAAATCATGAGAATCGCGAGATTGTTGGTGGTTTCAAGTCTGGATCGAACTTCGTTCAGATCGATGACGCTTCGCGCTTTCGTGGGCAAAAGCTCCTCGAGATCCGTCCTCAAGTTCGAGAACAGATGCACTGAGAAATAGCCCCCGAAGGCACCGAGAGTCATGGTCAAGGCGGTCACGAGCCAGGCGCGTTTGATCAGGAATCGGATCAGATGGTTCATTCACGAAGCGTCCGTAGGGTACCCATCAATCCACGGTAGACGTCTTCAGCGTTCCTGCGGTCAGCTCTAATTTCTTCCGTGAGGA
>JAGWXK010000128.1 GCA_018969905.1 Bdellovibrionales bacterium | reverse complement strand
CGAATGAAATAAATTTTGGATTCGATTCCAGCGATAGCAGGATTGGGCATGGCTTTGGAATAGGCAAAAGATAGGCCAACTGGCTAATGTTGGAATCGGGTGAGATAGAGGAAATGAGTGAGGCCTGAATATTGCGTTGGGTTCTGGACACGGCTATGCTTTTGAAGATGCTTCGATACCTGGCACCGCTGATGATCTTTCAATCAATTTGCCTCGCCCAGACATCTCCGGCCCCAGCCCCTGCGCCAAGAGGTTGGGCCGAGGAATTCGAAAATTCCAAGATGGATCCCGTGGGCAATGCACTCAAGCAATCCCGGATTTTGGATGCTGACCCGATTCAAGTGCGGATCAACAAGCTCCTTTGGCTTTTGAATCACAACAATTATCTTCATTATTTTGACCCGGATCAGGATGGAACGGGGAGTCCCCCGTTTCAGGAGCTCGGCGAAGTGGATCAAGCTGAAATTCGAAAAATTTTCGGAGACGGAGGCTATGAGCTCGATGCACTTAGAACCACCGAGCAAATTCTTCGCTATAGATGCGGGGGGCATTGCAGTGCTCATGCAAGGAGTTTTGCAAAGTTGCTCGAGGCCTCGGGGGTTTCTCGTGATCGGATTCGAATTATTTCTGCCGTCAACAATGACGATTTCAAAAAGATCTGCCCCGGAAAGCGAGGTCAGGCCAGGAATGCAAACTATCGGGGAGGCGCTTCGGGCCATGTTTTTGTGATGGTGCAGTTGAAGCCCGGCGATGACAAAAGCTGGAGTCTCATCAACACCACGCAGGATCCGTTCCGGCCTTTAAAAGAGGGGCAGTATCGTGGAACGCATAGCAGGGAGTTAGCGGAACTTTTGAGGCTTCCCGATCACGGATCCCACAAGTATCAAAATGCGCAGAGTCTGCTTGAGAAGATTGATGCCACGGATGTGGAGATGACCAAGTGGCGGGAGTTTTCGTTCACGCCAAAAGCGCTCAAAAAGCGCGTAGCCAGTAAGCCGGTTTCCATTCCGGAGGGCATCATCAACAGTGGCCCATTCAAGCCCATGACGATTTTCTCGGTCGAGTCTTCGGAGTCCTACCTTCGGCACACCTTTCAGGAGCGCCTGAACCTGATTGCTAGTGGCGAGGTAAATAACATGAAGTGCCGCTATGATTGTGAGCAAGTAGCGGGAGACAAAAAGGAGTGCAAAGACAAGGGGTGTGTAAAGCTCGAAATCAAATAGATTTGGGCTCGCCTTCCGTTCGTCGCGCTCTCCTGCGCGCCTCACTGCAGGCCCGGGCAAAGCTAAGCCACGCATCGTGCGTGCTTGCTGCGGACAATTCAGTGAATCGTCCGCAGCCGTTTTTTCCATTCACGCCCTTTCGGGTCCGGCACCGCTCACTGACGTTCGCTTTTTCCTCCCACAAAAACATCCACGAAGATCGAAGTAGTACAGGGCCCATACAAAAGGATCGGTTCGACTTCTCGGCCTCAGGAAGAGGCCAGCCGAGAGGACAGGAAGTTCGCAGGAGAAAGGATTCTTTTGTATGGGCCCTGTTTCGGTACGGGCTCGGCCAAGCGCTCGGGCTCACTTCACGTTCGCCTTCCGCCTGGCCACCTCGTAAACCTCTGACTCGCATCACGCTCGTCAGCAGGCCGTATGGCCTGACGGTTTACTCGCTTCTCACCCTTTCGATTTCGCCATTTCCGAACGGACGCATAAATATACAAATACCCTTTTTTAGGCAGTCACTGCAGCCACGGATGGCAAAAGCAGTGCAAGGCCAGGATGGCCGATGCCTTATGAAGGGTATTTGTATTTTTTTGAGTGGGTTTGAAAAAATGGCGGACCCGAAAGGGCTCGAACCTATGACCTCAACATCCGTAGTGTTGCGCTCTAATCCAACTGAGCTACGGGTCCGCATTTGAATAAGGCCGCACTATACCTGAGTTTTGTGATCTAATCAATTTGATTTTCAGGGTCTCTCTTGAGACAATGGGCCCATGCGACGGGTCTCCGCCATTTGCTTAAAGGTCCGTATTTTTGGCTTAAAGATGGCCTTATTTGCGCTCGCGGGGTGTGGTGCGATCGGTCTAGGAAAAGGGCCTGGATCTACCTGTCTCCCCAACACGGCTCAGATTGAAGTATATGATACAGGCATGAGGAGGGGATGTGGCTGTGCAGAGGGAGCTTCAAATCAGTTGTTTCAAGAGGTCGATTCTTTTACTTGTACGGTTCCGGTAAATACGGCGGTTTATTTTACCTATGTTGGAACTGTGAATAGTCACTTTATTCAGGCAAACCCTCCGACAAGCGGATGTAGTTTCCCCTTTCGGGATCCTACGGTTGCTCCTGTGGCGGGCCAGGTAGATGGATGCATTTTACGGAGCACCGGCGGGCCCTTTAGCTTTATTGATGGCCCCCCTTTATTCGGCGTTCAAATTATTGTAAACCCCTAGTACAGGAGTCCAGATGAAACTGAATGTTGGCGGAATTGAAAGTTTTGTTCGTATTTTTTCAGGGGTGTGTCTTCTTTACGGAGCACTATACGGAGTCATTGGCCAATGGGGCTTTGTGGGTGTCATCTTCGTTTTAACGGGCTTAGCCCGATTTTGCCCCGTTACGAGCCTGCTCGGAATCAACACAAATCATTGTAAGACTGAATCTGGTCATTAATTGCTGGACTCAAATTTTATAGAATCTTAATTTTTTGAATCCCATTTAAGGTTAAAATTGAGGAATGTCGCATCCTCGTTTCTTGTTCCAACAGTCGGTTCTCTTCATTGATGAACAGTCCCAATTTGAATCTTTGATTCGAAAGGGACTATTTTCCTGTCCGGCGGAATATGAATTTTGTCCAAGTCGTCTCTCCAAGGCATACGAACGACTTCAGGGAGATACCCCAGATTTGATTGTTTCGACTCTGGATTTTAAGGAAGGTAGTATTTTGGAGCTCATTCGCAAAACCGGAGGGTTTCTAGAAAAGGTGCCCGCTCTTTATCTATCAGAGCCACACCTTGCTGATATTGAAGCGGAGATGTCGCTTTTGGGGCAGTTCAATATCCTAGATCGGAAGGCGGGTCCTCTTGAAATCATTCGAAAGATGGCTCAGCTCATTGCGGAGAACCTAGACCGTGAAAAGCCGTCCCGCTTTCCACCGAAACGGGAGCTGGTTCAGTCGGAAAAGGTGCTTGAATCGCCTTGGGCTGATGCAATTCTAAAGAAGAATAAATAATCGCTCTGTTTTTCACGGATATTTTCTCGTTCTTATTCTCCACTATTGCGGATTGGTGAGCATTTTTGCGCTTTTTTTTGAGACGAACGAGAGTACACTTGTCCCCCTAAGGGTTAGGAATTCATTTCCAAAGGGGGAAACTATGAGATCGATTCTCATTCTACTGTCCGTCGTATTGCTACAGACCACGTCCAATGCTCAATTCATCGATGATTCTCCAGCCATTCAAGCTGCCATTGATCTTCGTAATGATTTTGTAAATGCACTCGAAAAAAAGGACTTTATTCCATTTGCTCATCGAGGGATGGATGGGGCAATTCGAATGCTTGCCGATCAGATTCGGAACGATCAAGGCGATGTGGAGATGTCAGAACGTCTTATTCGTCAGTGGGAGGATTCCTCTCTTCGTTTCGGTGTTCTTTTGTCTTCTAAGGTTCAAGATCTTGGGGATCATGAGCCCTTGTTTCCTTGGATCAATGAATATCTAGGTGAGATGGCGGCAAAATATGGGACGATCATCTACACCCTTCCTCTCGTTCAGGACATTCAGATGATCAATTATGCTCTTCCTGTTGTTTTTCAGCCAAAGGGAACGTGGCAGACGGATTCAGCATCTCAGGGGATCGATCTTCGTGTGGAATATCGAAAACATTTTATCCCGTTTGCCAATTTCGTCACCTACTATGTGGCCTTGATTGGATGTCAAATCGTAGCGGATCGACAGGGTCAACCTGAGATGAAAAAGGTTTGCAAGCCAGCCGCAGAAAAGCTGCAGTTTGCAATGGGACGTTACATTGCACCGGTCGTATCCGACTGGATTTTTAATGCGTCGAACCAGTCGCTTCAGATTGGTCCAAATCGCTTAAAATACAACACGGTCGAAGATCTTCGCCGCGCAATCCGGAACTAAAGGAAGGACTCAGAATATGAAAACAAAAAAATTACTCCTAGCATTTTTGGCCCTGATCGCCTTTGGTTCGGCAGAGGCTGCAGTAATCGCAGTAATCGACTCTGGGACAGATCTCAACCATCAGGAACTGAAAAATAAGAAATGGTTTAATGCGAAAGACGTAGATGATGCAGTCGATAATGATGACAATGGTTTTATCGATGATGTAAATGGTTGGAATTTCGCTGAGAACAACAATAAGCTCTTCGATAAATCTCTGGTCGGAACGTTCTCAGCAGATGTTTATCGATTCTTTGAAGTTCAGACTCGACTCATGAAGGGTCAAGGGACCCCAGAGGATCTTACCTGGATCCGTCAGAAACAAGGAGATCGAAAGTTCCTCTCCGAACTCTCTGTTTTCGGAAACTTCATTCATGGAACCCATGTGGCGGGAATCACTGCGAAGGGGGCAGACTCGGCTAAGGTGATGGGATTAAAAATCATTCCTACTAAGGCTCCAACCGTGGGAGGGGGGCGTACGCTCCAGTACTTCGGTAAGCTTACAGAGTCAATTGATCCGGATCAGCTGATCAAAACGGGCCTGAAGCTTTTGGCCTCGCAACAAGGAAAGCAACTGGCGCCGATTGGCAAATATGTTGCGAATCAAAAAGCTCGGATCGCAAATTGCTCTTTTGGTACCAGCACTGGAGCTGCAAAGAAAATCTTGGGACCCCTTCTTGAGAAGATTCTGAAGCGGACCCCAACGGAAGAAGAACTTACTTCTTATTCCATTTTCTTTGTGAATGAGGTTGTGAAGGCGGCGGAGTCACTCGTTGCTCCTGCAAAAGATACGCTATTTGTGATCGCAGCTGGAAACGACGGAATGGATAACGATCAATTTCCTACTTCTCCTGCAAATGTAAAGCGCGACAACACGATCACCGTTGCTGCAACTTTTGAGTATAAGAAGATTGCGAGTTTCTCAAATTTTGGCGAAAAGATGGTAGAAGTTGCGGCTCCGGGTGTGGGGATTCTTTCCTCTATTCCAGGGAATGAATACCTAACGGTGAATGGGACTTCGCAAGCGGCCCCATTTGTGGCAGGCGTAGCGGGCATGGTCTTGGATCAGAATCCGGCGCTCTCTCATTCGGATGTAAAATCCATTCTCATGTCTACCTCCGACCTAAAGGATTTTTTAAAGGGTAAGGTCGCATCCGGCGGGATTGTGAATCCGACCCGGGCGGTCATGGCTGCGAGACTCTCGACCTCGATGCAGCTCTCTGATGCGATTCAAGCTGCTCGCGTTCAGGTAAGCGATGTTGAGGGCGGATTGTACGAAAGTAAGAATTCTGGATATGAGGGATACGTTCTTCCTCTTCCAGGATTGTTTTACTAGAATCAACTAAAGGAAAGAAAAAGGGCCAGGAAAGAATATCTTTCCTGGCCCTTT
>JAGWXK010000020.1 GCA_018969905.1 Bdellovibrionales bacterium | reverse complement strand
CGCACATGCAGTGCACCTGAGCCCGGAGGATATGGAATGTCTCCGAAAAACGGGAGCGAGCGTATTGTACAATCCTGACTCAAACATGAAATTGGGCTCGGGCATCGCGCCAATCGTGCAGTACAGGAGATTGGGCGTTCCAGTCGGTCTTGGAACCGATGGCGCGGCTTCGAACAACGATCTTTCCCTGTTCGGCGCTATGGATATTGGAACCAAACTTCAGAAGCTTGCAAGCGAGGATGCAGCGGCCATGGTGGCGCTGGATGCGCTTCAATTGGCGACAATGGAGGGAGCACGTGCCCTTGGCATGGAATCCGAAATCGGTTCATTGGAGGTCGGAAAATGCGCCGATCTGATTTCAATCCGCACGGATTTTCCGCATCTGCACCCGCTCCATTCGATCCCCAGTCAGCTTGTTCATTCCTGTCAGGGGCTGGAGGTGGATACCGTGGTTTGTGACGGGGAAATCCTTCTTCAAAAGGGGACGTTCTTGAGGCTTTCAGAGGCAGAGGTCTATGAAAAGGCTGAGAGAATCACGAAGGAGCTGAGGGAGCTTCGCTCAAGAAACTTTTTTAGTTGATGCCTTGTTGTGTACGGTTGCCTAGTCTTTTTACACGTGCTGCGGCCAAAAAATGATTAAGGTGCCTCATTCTCAGGTTTATCTGTAATTTGGGAGTGGCATCATTTTTGCTCTTTTGAGGTTTAACGGAGAACTTTATGAATACCCACATGAGCAAAAAACTCTCAGTATTTTTTACGGCCGCTTCCGTATTCGCCCTCACCGCCTGTGGCATGATGGGAATGTCGGGTACCTACAATGTCACCCAGCAAGGCGGGCAGTTTCAACAAAACCCGGCGTGTTCGCAGATCATGATGAACATCAATCAGAGTGGCGGTCAAATCACCGGGCAGGGCCAGAATCAATGCTTTAGTCAGACGCTTCAGGGAACTGCGAGCGCAAATGGCCAGGCAAATGTAACCTTGATTGTGAACAGCAGCATGTCGGGACAAACCAACTGGATGCCGAATAACAACTGGAATACAGGAAGCATGGGATGCACCTACCAGGGCATGTTGATCATTTCCGGAAATACGATTTCCGGTTCGCTCAATCCCACCGGAAATTGCATGGGACAGGGGATGATTACCCTGAACGGCAATCGGATTTGATGATAAGATCCTGGAATGAAAAAAACATTCCAGCTCCCGAAAGCAACGGATTCATTTTTCTATAAAAAGGATCGTCTCACGGTCGATGGCGTCTTGTTGGATGAGCTCTTGGAGCGATTCGGCTCGCCCTTGTATGTTTATTCCGGAACCAGCATTCGAAAGTCCTATCAAGCGATCACTTCTTCCATGAAGGGGCTGCCCCTTCAGATCTGTTACGCTGTCAAAGCCAATTCCAACCTTCAGATTTTGCGTCTTCTTTCCTCGCTTGGAGCAGGATGCGATCTTGTTTCGTACGGAGAATGGTCTCGGGCCGAGCTCGCCCGGGTTCCGCGCGAAAGACGGGTCTTGTCCGGAGTTGCAAAAACCGCAAAAGAGCTTGAGTCACTTTTCAAGTTAGAGAACGCGGGGGTTTTTTCAGTTCATGTGGAATCTGCCATGGAGTTCGAGCTCATTGTGCTCATGGCTAATGCAATGAGACGGAAACTCCGAGTTGCCTTTCGATACAATCCGGATGTGGATGCCCGAACCCTTGATAAAATTTCGACGGGAAGAAAGAAAGATAAGTTCGGTTTGACCCGTGAGGAAATCCTGGATCTTGCGATTACCTATGGAGATGATGATTTTGTACGAATCGAGGGACTCAGCATTCACATCGGGAGTCAGATCACGAGTCTCAAGCCGTATGATCATGCCTTTTCCAGGCTCGCTGAATTGAAGGAAGAGCTTGAAGCCCATCTCGGACGGAGTCTTTCCTATCTCGATCTGGGAGGAGGAATCGGGGTTCAGTATCGGGATGAACGCCCTATTTCCCTTCCTGATTATGCGGCTCTTGTGAAAAAACATTTCAAGAAAGTTCCAAAGATCCTGCTTGAGCCGGGAAGAAGTCTGCTTGCGAGCGCCGGTGCGCTTTTGAGTGAAGTGGTTTACTCAAAGGAGCGGGGTCGGAACCGCACCCTGATTCTGGACGCCGGTATGAATGATCTGGTTCGCCCGGCCCTTTATGGCGCCTACCATGAAATTGCCCCTCTGATTTTGGGGCAGACCGATGCGGTTCAATGGGATGTGGTTGGTGGAATTTGCGAGAGTAGCGATTACTTCGCAAAGAATAGAAAGCTGGCCATCGAAGGGCTGCCCGGTGAGCGTCTTGCGATTCTTTCGAGCGGAGCTTACGGATTCTCCATGAGCAGCACCTACAACTCCCGTCCGAGGATTGCCGAAGTTTTGGTGGATCAAGGTAAGGTGAAGTTGATCCGGAAGAGAGAGACGATCAAGGATTTGGTCCGTCATGAAGTTTGATGGTGCGCGCGGAGGGACTTGAACCCCCACACCTTACGGCACCAGATCCTAAGTCTGGCGTGTCTGCCAATTTCACCACGCGCGCATGGAGACGAGGCAAACACTTTAAACTGTTGCTTCTTCAAAATCCAGTGTAAAAATGAGGCCTTGAATCATGAAAACCATAAGCGGTTCGTCGCAGTCGAACAACGAATTTACTGATGGATCGGTGGTTGCCATTGGCAATTTTGATGGGATTCACCTTGGCCACCAGTCGATTCTGGCGGAAGCAAAGGGCCATGCCGAGAAACTGGGGTTGCCTCTCGTGGTCTACACATTCAATCCGCATCCGACCCTTGAGCTCAAGCCCCAATCCAATCTGAAGCTCCTCATGACCTATGAGGAAAAAAAGGAGTTTCTTGCGCGATATGGGGCTGATTTTTGCGTAGAGGAGCGTTTTGATCTAAGCTTTGCAGCCCTGAGTGCCGGGGATTTTTTTGAAAAGATTTTGTGCCAGGCTCTTCATGCCCGGGTCATTGTGGTGGGTGATAATTTTACTTTCGGCCGAAAGAGGGAAGGCTCCATCTCGGTCTTGCGCGAGTTTTGCCATGACGCTTCGATTAAGCTTTGTGCACTTCCCCCGGTAGAGTGGGAAAATGGGGTTATTTCAAGCTCCAGGATTCGGGAGGCGCTCGGATTGGGGCAGGTTTCGGATGCAGCTCTTATGCTCGGAAGGCCATTCTTCTATCGTTCCGAGGTAATCCATGGGGACAAGCGGGGTCGCACGATCGGGTTTCCGACGGCGAACATGAAGTGCAAGGAAAAGTTCCCTCTGAAGACCGGAGTCTACGCAACGTCAGTTCTTTGGCGTGGTGCGGTCTATCCGAGCGTAACCAATGTTGGGGTACGTCCTACCTTCGGAGCCCTTGATTTGCGAGTGGAAACCCACATTCTTGATCAGACTCTTGAGCTCTACGGGGAGCTTCTTGAGGTACGATTTCACGAGCACATTCGGGAAGAACGCAAGTTCTCCTCAATCGAGGAGCTGAAGGGTCAAATTTCGAGTGATACGATTTTGGCGCGAAAGCTCTTAAGGTCTTGGAATTTTTAAATATATTTGCTCTTCCTTGCGACTTCCTCCAAAATTGGAACTATGTCTCGAAAACTTGTCGAGCTTTTGTACAAAGAGCGACTCATCACCCAGTCTCAATATTCCGAAGCTGAAGTGATTTTCAGGTCGAATGGCGATGCCATTCGCCAGTTTATCGAGCGTAAGCAGCTTTCCGAAAGCAAGTTGCTGCAGTTTCTTTCGCAGAAGTTTTCGATGACCGCACTTCCGAATCTCACCAAATTCGAAATCAAACCCGAGATCATCGCCATGGTCAATCCGGACCTTGCGCGAAAATCCCAATGCATTCCGATTCGGTACGACCGGGGAATCCTTGTGGTTGCAATTGCGGATCCGACGCAAATCAATCTGCTCGATGACCTGAGGTTCGCAACAAAGCTCAATGTCGAAGCGGTCCTGACCGGGTTCGCATCTTTTGATCTTTGTTTCATGAAGTACTATGCCGGCACCCAGACCATGGGGCGGGCGCTGGAGCAGTTCAAGAAAGATGCTCAGATTTCGGCCGGTAAAGACGAATCGATTCAATTCATCGAGCAGCATCAGGTGCATGAAGTGGGATCTGATTCGGCGGAAGATGCGCCGATCATCTCGGTGGTGAATGGAATTCTCGCTGAAGCCGTGCGAGTTGGTGCGAGTGACATTCATGTCGAGCCTTACGAAAAAGACTTCAGGGTGCGTTTTAGAATGGATGGTACCTTGGTGGACATTACACACATCCCGATGGAAATGAGAAGGGCTGTGGTTGCCCGCCTCAAGATCATGTCTCGAATGGATATTGCAGAGTCACGGGTGCCGCAGGATGGACGGATCAAGATCAAGATTGGGATCAAGGAGGTGGACTTTCGGGTGAACACCCTGCCCACGCTTTTTGGTGAAAAGGTGGTGCTCCGTATCCTTTCCAAGGGGAACCTCAAACTTGATCTGCGAGCCCTCGGTTTTGAAGATACACAGCTTGAGATTTTTCGCCGGGGAATCTCACAACCCAACGGAATGGTTTTGGTCACCGGACCAACTGGTAGCGGAAAAACCACAACCCTGTACTCTGCACTCATGGAGTTGAACAAGGTCAGTGATAATCTGTCAACGGTTGAAGACCCGGTTGAGTACAACCTCGAGGGGATCAACCAGGTGCAGGTCAATAAAGACATCGGTTTAAGCTTTGCCGCGGTCCTGCGGGCGCTATTGAGGCAGGACCCCGACACGGTGCTGGTGGGAGAGATCCGGGATTTTGAAACGGGCGAGGTCGCGGTTCAGGCGGCCCTCACAGGACATTTGGTTCTTTCCACTCTTCACACGAACGATACCGTTTCCACCATTACGAGGATGGTCAACATGGGGATCGAGCCATTTCTGGTAACGGCATCTGTGAATACGATTGTGGCCCAGCGATTGCTCCGCACCCTTTGCAAGGCGTGCCGCCAACAGGCAAAGATTCCGAACGAAAAGATCGAGAGTCTCGGTATCTCGAAAATCGGAGGTTCGGGCAGTTTCTTTCATGCCAAGGGCTGCAAGGAATGCAATATGACGGGCTACAAGGGCCGGGTTGCGATTTATGAAGTTCTGGAGTTTCATTCGGATTTGAAGGAAATGGTCCTTGCTGGAAACACGGCAATTGAAATCAAGAGATCGGCGATTCAAAATTTTGGGTTACAGACTTTGCGTATTTCGGCACTTAAAAAAGCAATTCTTGGGCTGACTTCAATTGAAGAGGCCGTTTCGATGACAAGCGAGTAGAGGAATGGCGGGGAGGCTTTGATCTATGGGAAAACTTACACTGGTTGCGTTGTTACGAGCGATGGTCGAGCAAGATGCATCCGATCTGCACATCACAAACCAAAGCCCCCCTCAATTCCGTATCCATGGAAAGCTCGCGAAAGCCAAAACCGATTCGCTGACGCCTGAGTCAATCAAGGAATTGGTCTATGAAATCCTTACCGAATCACAAAAGAAGACATTCGAGGCAAACCACGAGCTTGATTTTTCTTTCGGAGTGAAGGATGTGGCTCGATTCCGGGGGAATCTGTTTTTCCAGCGGGGCAGCATGGGGGCGGTTTTTCGGAAAATTCCGGTCAACATTCCCGATTTCGATTCCTTGCGATTGCCGGAGACGATCAAGAAAATCGTAAAGCAGCCAAACGGACTTTTTCTTGTGACCGGCCCAACGGGCTCGGGTAAATCTACTTCTCTTGCGGCAATCATCGATTTCATCAATCGTGAGGATAACGGTCACATCCTTACTGTTGAGGATCCGATCGAGTTCACCCATCCACATAAGAATTGCATCGTGAACCAGCGCGAGGTTGGAACGGACTCCCTTACCTTCCATGATGCTCTGAAACACGCCTTAAGACAGGATCCTGACTTCATTCTCGTTGGGGAGCTCAGGGATCTTGAAACCATTGAAATGGCCCTCACCGCGGCGGAAACGGGGCATATGGTGTTTGCGACCATGCATACCAACAGTACAGTTCAGACCATTGCTCGAGTGGTCAACGTATTCCCTCCGCACCAGCAGGCGCAGATTCGACAGCTCCTTGCGGCGACCCTTGCAGGGGTGATGACCCAGCAACTGGTTCCAAACTCAGGTCGCCCTGGTCGATCTGCCGCCTACGAGCTCATGGTTCCGACTCTTGCCATACGGAACCTGATTCGTGAGGATAAAATGCATCAGGTCTATGGCGTCATGCAGTCGGGACAGGCAGGAACGGGAATGCAGACCATGAATCAAGCACTTGCCGATCTCGTGCGAAAAGGAAACCTCACCAAGGCCGATGCCATGGGGTATACACTTCTTCCAGAAGAATTGATGAAGATGGTATGAGGATAGACTTCCATGGCTGAGTACCAGTTTGTCGCCCAGGACGGGTCCGGAAAAAAAGTAGAGGGACGCCTTGAGGCCAATAACGAAGGCGAGCTTCGGATGCTGTTACGCAGCAAGGGGCTTCGTCCAACCCGAATCTCGAAGGTAGCTCTTGGCCAGCTGGATGTGGGGATGACGATCAAGCGAATGCTCGGGGGGGCAAGCTCACTTCCCCCGGATCGGTTGATGAACTTTGTACGCCAGCTTCAGACGATGATTGCATCGGGGGTGCCGCTGGTGCAGGCAATCGAATTGTTTCTGGACCAGGAATCGCACCCCTATATGAAGATGATTCTCGCTTCATTTCGAGATCGTTTAAATGGGGGTAGTTTTCTTTGGGAGTGCATGTCCGCATATCCCCATGTTTTCGAGCGTGTTTTTGTCGCACTCGTGCGTGCCGGGGAATCTTCCGGAACGCTGGATGTCATGTTAAAGCGCTCAGGAAAATATCTCGAAAATTCTTATCGACTGAAACGCTTGATCAAGAGTTCGATGAATTATCCGATCATCGTGAGTGTCATTGCGGTTGGAGTGATTACGCTCATGTTGACCGTGGTGATCCCTAAGTTTGAAGCCATGCTTACATCTAGTGGTGGAGAACTCCCCGGGCCCACTAAATTCGTGATTCAATTGTCCCATGGGCTCATCGATCACTTCTTTACGATCTCCATTGCAGTCGGGGCCTTTGTGTATCTGATCCGGCAATATGTGAAGACCGAGGAGGGCAGAGTGGTCCTCCAAAACCTGGCAATGAAGTTGCCCGTGATGGGTCCGCTGATCATCCAGAGTGGAGTTGCAAGGTTCACCCGTACGATGGGAACCCTTCTCGCCTCGGGAGTTCCGATTGTGGATGCACTCGAGATTTGCAAGTCTGCGGCAAGCCATGTGGCTTATGAAGATGCCATTGGTATCATGAAGCGCGAGGTGGAGCTCGGAGCCACATTCAGCAATGCCATGCAAAGACAGCAAGCGCTTTTCCCGAAAATGGCCGTCCAAATGACTGTGGTGGGTGAAAGCACGGGGAACATGGATAAGATGCTTGAAAGGGTCGCCGACTTTTATGAAGAGGAGGTTGAGACTTCGATTCAGGGAATGTTGAAATTGATTGAGCCTGTCATGTTGGTTTTCATGGGCGGGATTGTGGGTGGTCTGTTGATTGCGATGTATCTTCCGGTATTCCAGATGGCTGGAAATACCTCAAATTAAAATGAAAAAACGAGCGAAGGGGACATCTGCATGAGTCCAAAGAGTCCGATTGAAGGGGTCAAGAGGCCGATTCTGGGTAAGTCCACAAAGATCGAGGCATTAAAACAAATGATCACGAGAGTGGCTCCTGCGAAAACAAATGTGCTCATTATCGGCGAAAGCGGTACAGGCAAGGAGCTGGTCGCACGCGCGCTTCATGAATTGAGTCCGGTTCATGAAGGGCCCTTCATTGCGGTAAACTGCGGGGCGATTCCTGAGAGCCTGATCGAAAGCGAGCTTTTCGGGCACAAAAAGGGGAGCTTCACGGGGGCGATTGCCGATAAGCCGGGGCTTTTTGAGGCGGCCGACGGGGGGACTCTTTTTTTGGACGAAGTAGGTGAGCTTCCGGTGTCCATGCAGGTAAAGCTACTTCGTGCGCTTCAGGACCGCGCGATCCGTAGGGTCGGTGGCAATGAAACGATCAAAATTGATGTAAGGATTGTGGCTGCAACGAATAGAAATCTTGAAGAGGGAGTCAAGAAGGGCACGTTTCGGGAGGATCTTTATTACAGGCTCAACGTAATCATGCTCGAAACGCCGCCTCTTCGCGAGCGGGTGGGTGATGTTGAGGAGTTGATTCATGTTTTTTTTGATCGATTTAATGAAAAGCAAAAGCGAGGACTAGAGGGTCTCTCGGCTGATGCATTACAGGTGCTGCTTTCTCATCGTTGGCCGGGGAACATTCGGGAGCTTGAGAATGTGATGGAGCGGGTAGTGACGCTGGCCGCGGGGCCGGAAGTTGAGGTATCGAGCCTCCCCTCTGAGATTGTCCATGCTGCGCGCAAGGCCTCAGGTGTACCAAAGGAGCTTGTGCTTCGGGCTGATTTCACTGCGGGTGCGGTTGATCTTGAGAAGGTGATTTTAGAGGTTCGTGCGTTCTATGAGCGAGAGGCGCTGATTTATTCGAAGAATGATGCTGCCAAAGCATCTGCACTTCTCAATAAATGAAAAAAGCCCCCCGTGAAACACGGGGGGCTAAGCTAAGAATCGAAATTAGATACCGGAAACCGTGTTTGAAGTGTTTCCGTTCTGATCAATGGTCCATTGATCGATTGCTCCGGAGGCATTCCTGATTCGTCCCGCGACTCCAAAGAGGTAAGCGTCCGGAGAAATGATCCCTGTAGCAGCGGCTGGAAGGTCGCCTACTGCTGCCGCCACGCCACCGCCTTCTCCAATATTTGCTGCGAATTGCCAATCACCCGCTACACATTGGTTGCCTTCAGCTCCGGCATTGGCCCAATCAGTAAACTGATTGCAGTTACGCGCAGTGCCCCCAACAGGATTTGGTCCACATTGTCCAGCGGCTCCAGGCACGGTACCGTTCACCACTCCTGCCGCATAATAGGCTCGTCCGACTGGAGGTGAATATCCGGTCTGCCTGAGGCATCCGGTCATCCCATTCTCAGGCCGGTAAGATTCGATTGCACTTCGCATCGCTCCGAGCGCAATCTTCGCTTCGCTTTGACGAGCTTTTGCCGTGAAGCGCTGATATTGAGGTACTGCGAGTGTCGCAAGCACCCCAATGATCGCAACCACCACCATTAGCTCCACCAAGGTGAAGCCCGCCTGACTGGCGGCTCTTGCCTTAAAATCACCAAACATTTTTTTATACCCTATTTTTTTCATACCATCCCCTTCTTCTTTCCCCTGAGATACGGTTTACTATAAATCGTACCATTGAGTGATCACAGTCAGGATAAGAGATCAGAAATGACTTTGCGACATTTTTTTCATGCTCATCTGTTTTTTGCCCTGATTTTTGGAGGGGGATTTCTTTTTTCAATTTCGTCTGTTGATTTCGAGCGCAGGAATGCAAGCGATGACACAGGGTACGAATTGACACCCCCGCTTTTGAAATGGATGAGTGGCGGGTTTTGGGCTGCATCGCATGATTTTCTTTGGCTGAATGTGGTTCAGGAGCTTGGCGAAAAAGAGCTCATCAAAAAGGCCGGGCGTCGGGTGCTTCATTCCTACCGACTCATGCAAGAGCTTGATCCGTTTTTCTTTGATACCTACGAGCAAGGAGGCCTTGCCTTTGATGTTTTGTTTCGAGACCCGGACGCTGCAATCGAGGTCTTAAGTCGCGGCATCGAGGTGTTCGAAACTCGAAATCCACCCGAAGAACTATGGAGGCGCGCATTTGCTCTCTATCTTCAACGCGCACTTGTTTTTGCGCACAAGAAACTTGATTTCACGTCCGCGAGGCGGGATTACCTAAAGGCAAGTGAAGCCCCCGGTGCGCCCTCTTACCTTGCCAAAATGAGGGTCTGGCTGAAAGAGGACGGCGCCGAAAAAACGCTTGCACGAAAAATGCTTCCGATCCTGATCTCAAACACCAGTGACCCGATCTTAAAGCAGTACTATCAAAAGCAAATGGAACTTTATGGAAATGAATGAAAAATGCGCAATTGAATTTCGGAGAGCCGAATGGAGTGCATCTGGAAAATTGATTTTGAAGCCGTTTGAGCTAAAAATTCAAGAAGGCAAATGTGTGGGCGTTGTCGGTCACAATGGGGCCGGTAAGACCACTCTGTTTCATTTGCTCTTTGGCTTAAAGATTCCAAGTCGAGGCGAAATCATCATCAATGGAGTCTCCTCTCTTGATCCGAGGGCCAGGCTTCGGGCCTCCTACCTTCCGGAACGACCGTATTTCAATCTGGATCAGACCCTCAGTGGGTTCCTGTCACTGCAGGGAACGCTCTTTGGAATCACGCCAAAAGAGCTTGTGGGCGAAGTGCAAAGAGTGGCGTCTGAGGTAGGGCTCTTGGAAAAGCTTGACTCACGCCTTAAAACTTTTTCAAAAGGCATGCTCCAAAAAACAGCCCTTGCGCAACTTTCGATCGGCTCCCCTAACCTCATGGTCTTGGATGAGCCCATGAGCGGCCTTGATCCCGAGTCCCGCGAAAAGGTGCGACTAAGTCTTGCGGCCTGGAAGAGTGAGGGAAAGACCCTGCTTTTCTCATCGCACTCCCTAGAGGATGTCGAGCAGCTCGCGGATTTGGTCCTGGTGCTTGCCGATGGGGAGATGAAGTTCTTCGGGGGTCTTTCCGAGTGGAGGAACAAATCATGACTCGCGGAGATTTTTTCAAACTTCAATGGATTTCGCTTCGGGCGCTTTCATTGCATTCATTCAGGAGCCTCCTGCGCGAAAAAATTCTATACAACCTGTTCTTTGTCGCGATTTTTCTTCTCATCATGGGTTACTTCGCGGCACTCCTCGTTTGGGGCAGGCAGGACCGGGTGATTCTTCATTTCGGAACTCTGGTGAATGCACTTGCGGTCTTTGGGGTGGCCATTGGTGCTAGCACGAGGGCTCTTCGCCAGGAACTCGAGGATCGTACCATCTATCCGGTGCTTGTTAGACCCGTGCATCGAAGCGTGCTGTACGTTTCAAAGTGGATTGGAGTCGGGGTTTTTTCGATGGTATATACGGCTCTACTTGCTTCTTTGCTTGCTCTTTCCATGATGGTCGTAGGTGGAAAACCAAACCTCGCCTTTGTCCAGAGCATGGGGCTCCTTTGGGTCGAAAGCACTCTTGCGGGGAGTTTTGCTCTTTTGTTGGCCTTGTTTCTCAGGCCCGGGCTTGCCGGAATGTCTACTCTTGCCTATTTGTTCTTAGGCCACAATCACGAGCAGATGGCGTATCTTCTGAAAAAAGATTCGGCAACCCCGGGATTATTGCAGGGCTTGATCCACCTTACTCCCGATCTTTCGATACTTTTGATGGATACCCGGGTCTTCTATGAGCAGGCCTTGTCCGCGTCTGAATTACTTCTTCGTGCTGGGTACGGGTTTGGCTGGGCTTTCATGTTTGTTCTATTTGGCAATGCGGTGTTTTTCAGAAAGAATCTTTGAATGCTGAACTCCTCACTTGTCATTTTGTTTGGGCTCATCATTGGAAGTTTTTTGAATGTGGTCATTCATCGTCTGCCTTTAGATCAATCGATTGTGCGGCCTGCAAGTCGCTGCCCCTCGTGCGGAACGGGACTTAAGTGGTTTCACAATGTGCCGCTTCTAGGGTATCTGCTTCTTCGAGGCAAGTGCGCCTCATGCAAGAGCCCGATTTCCTGGCGTTATCCTTTGGTTGAATTCCTGACGGCATTTTTGTTCTGGGCCTCTTTTCGGGACCTGCCCTTGGGTGCATTCGAGGTCATTTCCCAGTTCCGGATCTGGCTATTCATCGCGCTTGGAGTGGCGATCACCTTCATTGATCTTGACCACAGGATCATCCCCGATGAGCTGAGCCTTGGGGGCTGGGCAGTTGGTGCGCTTACGGCCTACTGGGATTTTCGCTCGGGGCTTGTGCCGCTTCTTGCAGCCTCAGTTGTCGGGTTTGGATTTTTTTACCTATTTGCCCTCGCCTACGAAAAGGTCACCGATCGCTCGGGGCTTGGTGGCGGAGACATCAAGTTCATGGGTACGATCGGTGTGTTTCTTGGATTTGGAGGAATCTGGGCTTCGATCATGATCAGCTCGATTGTGGGCAGCCTGGTGGGGATCGCGATCGCCAAACTGAATCGATCCGAACATGCGCTCAGAACGGCCATTCCCTATGGGCCTTTCCTCGTGCTTGGCGCTCTGGTAGAACTCTTTTTTGAGGTGTCTAGATGGATCAGCCCCTAGAACAAGAGTGGCGCAATTTTGAGTTATACGAAAAAATCCGTGTTCGTGACCGCAGACGCCGCTTTTGGGTCATTACCCTGGCAGTGGTGCTTTTTTTTGGTTTGTGTTCAGTTCCGGTGGTTCGTGAGCGAATGCCAAAGTGGCAATCATTGGATGCGGCTCTAGAGCTTTCTCTTGAGATTGAGCGAATGAAGACCCGTTCGATACAGGAAAAGCGGCCGGTGGTTCTGCGCTTTACCGGGTCTGGAGCCTATCGGATGGAATTTGTTTTGAATTGCGAATCAAAAGCGGAGCCAGTCCTGGATAAGGAGGGCCACTGGCCCGACCGCGATGGAATGCTCAAAATCCTGGGGCGGGAAGAGCTTGAGCGCCATTCGATTGCTCTAGGCGTGGAGGAGTTTTGCTTTGATCCCGTTTATGGACTGAGCGGGGTAAAGAGCAGGCTTGTTTTGGTGGTCGCCCCCGTCAAGGATCTGGCGGAAGGGCGTCTTGAACGCGCGTCCTATGTCGAGCTCGAAGGAGAATCGGCAAAAATTTCCATAAATTAGGGTCAACGAATTGTAATTTGTCCTCGCACTGTGTAATCTCTCTATGATGGGATCCGCTCAGGGAAGGGCAGGAAGGCGTTCTGGTTTTCTTTCAGGTTTGTTCGGTTCGGGCAAGTCCCTGATCGGTTTGAGCATCGGTGCGTCCAGCACCAAAGCTGTGGAAATCAAAACAAAAGGCAATGGCTGGGTGTTTGGATCGTTCGAATCCAGTCCCGTCGAAGGGGCGCTTTCGGATCAAAGAGAAATCATCAACCCATCTTCGGTAACGGAATCCATTCGGGATGTTTTCTCGCGGGCAAAAATTTCAAACAAAGAGGTTTGTGCCGCAGTCACTGGTAGCGGAGTCATCATCAAGACCCTGACCTTGAGTATCACCAACATGAAGGAATTGAATGACCAGGTGATCTGGGAGGCGGAGCAATACATTCCGTTCGATATCAGTGATGTCGTGGTTGACTTCCAGGTGTTGCGAAAGCTCAAAGACAATCAAGTTGAAGTCATCATTGTTGCCGTGAAGAAGGATTTTCTTGATCAGTATCGGAGTGTGATTGAAAGCGCAAAGCTCAAGATCAATGTGTTTGACGTTGAAATGTTCGCGCTTCAGAACTGCTTTGAGATGAATTACGATCCGCCCTTGAATCAGTCAGTGCTTCTTGCCGACATCGGTGCAATGAGTACCAAGATGGTGATCTGTTCGGAGGGTGTGCCACTTTTTACAAAGGATTCACCCTATGGAGGAAGTCTGGTGTCTCTTGAAATCCAGCGTGAATTGAGGCTCCCGTCCATCATGGATGCCGAGGCATTAAAGATTTCAGGAAATCTGCCGCAAGAAGTGGCTGAAATTGTAAGTCGCACTTCGCATACTATTGGTGCGGAACTCAAAAAGTCACTGGATTTCTACAATGCCTCCTCCGTGGGTCCGCCTGTTTCTGTCGTTTTCCTTTCCGGGGGGGCATCGCGTGCTTCAGGGCTGGTTCAGGTGGTTGCCGAGTATGTCGGGACTCCAGTGGACTTTCTAAATCCATTTGAGAGAGTTGAGGCAAATCCAAAGAGGCATGCCCCCGAGTTTCTTGAAACCATAGCGCGCGAAGTTGTCATTCCGATGGGGCTTGCCATGCGATCGAGGGACTCGAAATGATCCGGATCAATCTCGCAAGAAAGAAACCCTTGTCTTCAAGTTCAGCGGGAGCTTATGCGGTGTCCGGAGGAAGCGGTTTCTCATTGAGGTCTGTCTTTGAAGGGCGGGGAGGGGACATCTGGACCGTGGTCAGTGTGATCGGAATTCCTCTTGCCCTTGGTTTTGCTGCGAATGAATTTTTCGATGATTATGTGCAAAGACGAACGGCAGAAATACAAAAACAGATCTCTGATCGAGGCAAAGAAAAAGAAAAGCTCACACGAGAGCTTCAAAGCGTGAAGGGTTATGAAGCGATCAAGCAGCAACTCGAACAAAATTCCACAGTGATCCGTAACAAGATCGACACCATTGAAAAACTGATTCGTGACCGTGATTTCGCCACCAAGTCTTTGATTGCCCTGGCACAGGCCATGCCCAAGGAAGCGTGGATTTCGGAGTATTCCATTGGTGAGAAGGGCTATCAGATTCGAGGATCAAGTCTTGATGCGGGTTTGATTTCCGAGCTGATGAGCAAACTGCAGAAAAGCATCTACTTTTCAAATCTTCAATTGATGTCGAGTTCTTCCACGGATGGTCAAGGGATGAAGGCCGACTTCTCACTTCAGGGGAAGGTGGAGTGATGGAGGCGCTCAAGAGGTTCCCTTCGCTTTTGATTCTCGCAGGCTTTCTCGGTTACCTTGCGTACAACCTGTATGAGTTTGAATATTCCGAATCCGGGGAGATTCAAAAACTGCAAGGTCAGGTCAAGCAGGCGGACACCGAGATCGAGGGAATGCGGAAAAAGAAGAAAGAGGGCGAGGCGTTCCTGAAGAGCCTTGATGCAAAAAAAGAAGAAATTCGCGAGCAGGCGCGAAAGCTTTCCGGCTACCAGGGGGCTCTCTCGGAGGCGGCTGATATTCCGAACCTGATCAAGATCCTTTTAACGGAGGCTCGTAAGCTGGAAATCCGGGTCGAGAAGATGGAGCCTGGAAAGAAGACCCAGAAAGAGTATTATCTGGAACAAGAGTTCAGGCTCGACGTGAAAGGGAGTTTCCAACAGATCCTGATGTTCATGCATCGGATTTCGCAGCTGCAGCGGATCCTGAGGGTGGGGAACTTCAATCTAAAAAAGAGTCTGATCAGTCTAAGCTCCCGCGCGGTCACTCTTGACGCATCGATCGCAGTGAATGCGTACCAATATACGGTCAGCAAGGAAGACTCTCTGAGCAAAGAGCCGGAAGGAAAAGGAGGGGTCAAGAAATGAAGATTCTTCAGTTTGCAGTCGCCTTTTTTTTCTTGAATGCCGTTTCCGCTTGGGCGGCTCTTTCCGGTCCCGGTGAGCCCGCAAGTTCTACGATGGAATCGCTCCTGAACGAGGATCTGATTCGTGCGCTCCGCGATCCTTTCGAGGCCCCCTTAGTGATCAAAGAGGTAAAGACCAGGGTGCAATCCGATCTTGAGCTTTACCAACTACGCGACCTGAAATTGAACGGAGTGATTACAGGACCGAAAAAATCAAGGGCACTGATCGCATCTCCGAAGGGGCAAACTTTTTTTGTAAAGGTCGGGGATTTGGTTGGTGCCCGGGAGGGCCGTGTCACCAGCATTACCCCTGATGCAGTCCGCATTGTGGAGTTTTATGTGGATGATCAAGGGAAAAGGCTACCGGACACCTATGAAATGCGGATGGATGGAGACCTCAAGCTCCTGGACAGGAAGGGCAGGAATTGAATGATGAAAGTAAAAGGGATTGTTTTGTTGTCCTATCTTTTGATCTGGGTTTCTCCTGCTCTTGGCGATGAGGTATCGCCTCTTGATACGATTGAAAAGTCGGCAAAAGAGAAAAAATTCACAGGATCCCCGATCACGCTCAAGCTCAAGGATGCGGATGTAAATGAAGTCATGAGATTGATCGGAGAGGCGAGTGGATTCAGTGTGGTGGTTGCTCCCGGGGTATCGGGTAAGGTTACAGTCTCTTTGGAGGAAGTGCCGTGGGACCAGGCATTGGATGTGGTGATGACCACTATGAACTTGGCGGCGGAGCGTTCTGAGAGTGTTCTTCGAATCATGCCTCGAGAGGTTCTCTTGAAAGAGAAGCAGGCAATTCTTGAAACTGAAAGAATTGCATCACAGACCGCGCCCCGGATTACAAGGGTGTTTCCGATCAGTTATGCTGATCTGACCCAGCTTGCCACTCTCCTCGGGGGATTCTTGAGTACCCCACAAGCCGGTGCGGCAGCAGGGGCTCCGGGTCAGGCGGGAGGGGGACAAGCTGCCCCAGCAGGAGGAGTGGCAGGAGGAGTGGCAGGGGGTGCTGTTGCGCCTCTTGCAATCTCCGGCATTCAAATTGATCAAAACACACAGAGCCTGATCGTCCGGGATACAGTGGAGGCCGTCGAGAGAATCCGAAAGATGATCGCTCTGCTGGATGTGCAGACTCCGCAAATCATGATTGATGCGAAGGTGATTGCGGCAAACAAAAACTTTGAGCGAAACATCAAGGGTGGATTGGATTTGACATCGGGTCCAAATGGTTTTTTGAATGCGGGTAACCTCGCCGGAAGTGCCCCGACAGGACAGGGGGCTTCGGGGGGGTTTAAATTGGGAATCGGGGGAACCTATAGCTTGAACGCAGCCCTGGACTACGGTGAGACTGAATCAAGTGCAAAGGTGGTTTCGTCTCCGAGTCTGATTGTTTTGAACGGAAAAACCGCTTCGGTGCTTCAAGGAGGAAACCTTTCTGTGGAGCAGGTGACCCAAACCGGGGGTGTGACGGTGACAAACAGGGTCTTTATCCCGGTGAATACCTCCCTTAAGGTAACTCCTCGCGCAACGAATGATGGCTCGGTTTTCATGAAACTGGATCTTGAGCGGGACGTGGTTCAAAACTTGAGTGGTGGTGCTGCAAAGTCACCAAGAAACATCAGTACGGAAGTCGTGGTTGACAGCGGAAAAACTCTTGTACTTGGAGGGGTGTTGGGCACAGATGAGTCAACCCAGGAAACAGGGTTTCCTTTTTTGAGGAAGATACCGCTGTTGGGATGGCTTTTTGGAAGTGAAACCCAAATCAACGGTAATTCTGAACTCATATTCTTTGTGACTCCAAGGATTGTGAATGTAAAGAAAACCGCACTGGGTGACGGTGGTGTGTCGGAACAGAAACCCGAGAAGCTATGAAATCATCCAGAGGCAATCCTCAGATTTACCATTACCTGAAGAAATACCAATCGGATCCAAAATCGCGGGTGTTCGCGCCACTTGCGGAAGCGTACCGAAAAGCAGGTTTGTTTGATGAGGCTATCGAAATCTGCCGGGACGGCATCCGACACCACCCGAATTTCATCGGGGGCAGGGTTGCGCTCGGTCGAGCGCTTTTTGACAAGGGAGATTACGAGACGACCGTGAAGGAACTCTCGCCCGTGGTCATTGAGGCGCCTGACAACCTCGTGGCCCAGAAGCTCCTTGCGGAGAGTTGCCTTATCTTGGGCAGACTTGCGGAGTCATTGGCGGCCTACAAAGTGCTGCTTTTTTTCATGCCGAAGGACGAGGAGATCGCAAGGCTTGTTCAGGAGCTCGAGTCCAGGGCCTACGAAGATGGTTTACTTGTTCTTCAGGATGACCCTGTTCCATTGAAGAGTTTTTCGGTTCAGTCTGCAGACCGGGCGATTTCTGGAGATCCCTCCGTGAAAAAGCAAGAGTGGATCAACCGAATCGAGTTACTCCAGTCGCTTCTGCTCAGGGTCCAGCGGATTAAACTTGCGAACATCAGTTGACCTTTGGTATCCAATTCTTTCCCGGAGAACCTATGGCATCTGTATACCCTACCAATGAATTTCGTAAAAACATCAAGCTTGAGATCGATAACACTCCATTTCAGATTGTAGATTTTCAACACGTGAGTCCAGGTAAGGGCAGTGCCTTCACACGGACCAAACTCAAGAATCTTTTGAATGGAAATGTCATCGAGCGGACATTCAAGTCAGGTGAGAAGATTCCTGCAGCCAATGTGGAAATCAAGGAAATGCAATTCCTTTACAAGGATGGCAGCGGCTTCAATTTCATGAACACCGAAAATTTCGAACAGATCATCATCAGCGAGGAACAGATCGGGGAACAATCCCTGTTCATGCAAGACAACATGCAGGTTCAGGTTCTGTTTTACAACGAAAAGCCGATCACGGTGGACCTTCCCACTTTTGTGGAGCTGAAAGTGGTGAAGACCGATCCCAGCTTCCGTGGTGATACTGTGACCGGAGGTTCAAAGCCTGCAACCCTCGAGACAGGTGCGGTGATTCAGGTTCCATTCCACATTTCCGAAGGAGATGTCCTTAAGGTCGATACGAGAGATTCCACATATGTCGAAAAAGCCAACAAATAAGTCAAAAACAAAGACCTCTTCAGTTCCTGCAAAAAAATCCACCCTTCCATTTGAAGTGGATGCCTTGAATCAACTCGCTGATTTTTTAAAAGACAAAGGAATCGCGGAGTTCGAATGGACGAAGGGCGATCAGAGGATCGTGGTGAAAACCGTGATTTCCGCGGTTCAATATGCAATGCCCGCGCTCCCCTCGGTGGCATCCGCTCAAACTGTTGTGCAGATGCCCTCGGTACAGGCAAATGCAACTGCATCTCCGGCGGCCGAAACAAAAGAACCCGCAACCCATAAAAAGGTTCTGTCGCCTTTTGTGGGAACCTTTTATCGTTCGCCGTCGCCAACAGCGCCGCCATATGTCGAGATTGGCAAGCGCGTTTCCCCTGGTGATTCGCTTTGCATCATCGAGGCGATGAAGTTGATGAACGCGATTGAGGCCGATTTTGCCGGTAAAATTGTTCAGATTCTCGTCGAGAATGGTCAGCCTGTTGAATTTGGTGAGCCGCTTTTTGTGATCGATACAGCCTGAGGTTTTTCATGAGTTCCAAAAAGCCGCCGTTTAAAAAAATCCTCATCGCCAACCGCGGCGAAATCGCACTTCGGATCATCCGAGCCTGCCGTGAGCTTGAGATCAAGACCGTTGCGGTTTATTCGACTGCAGACGAAAGTTCCCTGCATGTGAAGCTTGCGGACGAGGCCATTTGCATCGGACCTCCTTCTCCGAAGCTTTCCTACCTCAATATGATGAGCATTCTCTCGGCAGCGGAAGTAACGGGTGTGGAAGCCATTCATCCGGGCTACGGCTTTCTTTCGGAAAATGCGGAATTCGCCCGACTCGTGCGTGACTGCAAGTTGACATTTATTGGCCCGACTCCCGAAAACATCGAGGCAATGGGAGAAAAGACAAGAGCTCGAGCGAAGGCCCGTGAGGCCGGTGTGCCTATGCTTCCGGGCACTCTTTCCGCTGTTGCCGGGGTGGAGGAGGCCATCGAGGCTGCGGACAAGATCGGGTATCCGGTGATCCTTAAGGCTGCGGCAGGTGGAGGAGGCCGAGGAATCTTCATCATTCGTAGCTCCAAGGATTTGATGGATTCTTTCCAGAGATGCAGCGAGGAGGCGAGAAATGCCTTCGGAGACGGATCGCTCTATGTGGAAAAGTATTGCGAGTATCCAAGGCACGTCGAGATTCAGGTGGCCTGTGACAAGTATGGAAACCGCGTTTATCTTGGCGAGCGAGACTGCTCCATTCAACGGCGACATCAGAAGTTGATTGAGGAAGCCCCGAGTGCTGTTCTCACTCCGGAAATCAGGAAAGCCATGGGTGAGGCTGCGATCGCGCTTTGTAAGAACGTGAATTATGAAAGCGTGGGTACGGTAGAGTTCCTGGTCGACCAGGACCTCAGTTTTTATTTCATGGAAATGAACACTCGGATCCAGGTCGAGCACCCGGTAACCGAGATGGTTACTGGGGTTGATCTGATCAAAGAGATGATTCGGATTGCGGCCGGAGAGCGTTTGAGTGTTTCCCAAAAGGACATTGTTTTACGTGGACATGCGTTCGAGGTTCGCATCAATGCAGAGGATCCCGAAACTTTCCATCCTTGTCCCGGAAAAATCACGGCACTTCATGTTCCGGGAGGATACGGAGTACGAGTGGATTCCTTTGTGTACGATGAGTACAAAGTGGTGCCCTTCTATGATTCAATGATTGCAAAGTTGATTGTCCATGGCAGGGATCGTGAAGAAGCAGTTGCGAAAATGCGTCAAGCGCTGGACGAGTTTGTTGTGAAGGGCATTAAAACCACGATCCCCATTCACCGTCAGATTTTTGCAAGTCAGCAATTTGTCGAGTCCCGATACACGACGAGATTTATCGAAGAATTCCTCCAAAAATAGTGCAGTTGGCGTTATCCTTTTCGTGGAGGAATCTGTGAAAAGTGGCTGAAAATACGGGAGAAAATAGCGACCCTGCTTTTGACATCCAGGTACCGAAAGCATCCCCTAGGGAAGAGGTGGAGAGTGCTAAGATTCTTTTTCAAGAGGGATTGCTCGAAGAGGCTAAGAGGATTCTTCACAGAGTGCTGATTTCGCACCCTTCATTCGGAAGAGCGAAGAGACTGCTCCAGGAAATTCGGAATTCCGAACTGGATCTCCTTTTGAATCGATCTACATCTTCGTCCCCGGATCGCTTCCGGATCGAGGATCCGGAAGCGATCCTTCGTAAACTTGGCTCCGATCTTGGGATTCTCGTTGACCGTGAGGCGGGATCCATTGATCCGAAGCGGGAGAATTGGAGCCACTCTCCGCCACTTCAGCCGCGAGAACGCTTCGATCTTGCTGTCGCATTCTTCGAGATGGATTGCTTTCGTGATGCTGTCCGTGAGCTGGAAGAGGCCCTGCGCCAGGTCCGACTTGAGAACTCGATTCTTGATGAATTGGGCATTTCGATGGTGGCCCTTCAGGCGGAATCCCTGATTTGCATGGAAGAGGCTTTCGAGGCAAAGATGTTTCTCGCTCCCATTCTGAACGAGTCGGAGATTTCGCATGAATTGAAGCTACCTTTGTATTATCTCGCGGCGAGGTCAGAGGAAATGCTTGGGGCCCGAATCGAGGCAAAGGCTTGGCTTGAGAAGGTGATGGAGATCGATCCATTGTTTCGGGACGCAAATTTCAGAATCAGACTCCTGTGAAAACAACTTCAAGACTCAAGCTCGCTTTCCTCTCCTTTGCCGCAGTTACCGCCCTGTCGGTGGGCGGGGGGGTGCTTTATCTTGAAAGTGAGTTATTCGGACGCGCCGTAAAGAGGATGATTTCCGCGAGATCGCCGCAAAAGCTCGGTGTGATTGGAGACTTCAGTCACCTTAAAATCTATTTTTTCCCTCCAGGAATAGGCATTGCAAATCCGAGGATTCACATAGAAAGGGAAAATATTGCGAACATTCCCGTTGAAGGAGATGTGGAAGCGAAGGAACTTCGGGCGGGATTCGCCCCTTTCCAGATGTTTTCCGGCATTCTGCGGGTTGATGAATTGGAGGTAAATGGCGGTGCGGTGCAGGGCCGGATCTTTTCCCAGATTTTCAAACCTGATCCGATACCGAAAGTGCGCTCCTCCAGGCTCAGTTGGAAAGATCTTTTCCAGCTCCAGATCAATGGAATTCACTTCGTGGACACTTATCTCAATGTCGTCACCGAGTTGCCCGGGGCTTCGAAATCAGAATTCGGAACAGAGTTTGTGGTGAAGGACCTGCATTTGGGTAAGGCCCGAATCGGGGATCGGGAGGGACTTGTTTCCAGTGCGATGGTCAGAGCCGTGCGGATTACACCACCCCCCTCGCTTGAAAGAATCCCGTTCAAGGAAGCGAATCAACTGCAATGGAGCATTGAGTTTACAGATCAGGGACTCAAGCTGAATCCGTTTACGCTTGATATTTCCGGTGTGCAACTCGCGGTTCTTGGAGAGGTCAGCGGGAACCTGCTGGATGAAAAATCAAGACCAAAGCTTCTGGCGAATGCCACGCTGAGCGGAGATCTTGGAACTTTTTTTCTTGCCAATCGGAATGATCCCCTGTGGAGCGGTGCGGTTGATGCGAAGGGATCGGTCAGTGTCGACCTGAAGGACCCATCCTCCACGTTTTCCGCAAAGTTTGCGATCGAAGGCACGAATCTGGCTTTTGACCAAATGTATGCTTCGACCCTTCGTGCGGAAGGGGAGGTTGACCTCCCCGGCAAACTCATCCGGTTGGATTCTCTTGAGGCGACCGACGACAAACAGCCCGGGAATGCCGGCCGGCTGAGTTCGGGACGAATGGACATTCCATTCGAGTTGAATCGCGAGTTCAACGCCGATCTTGTTTTCAAGAATGCCGGTATTCATTGGCTCGGTGGTCTGGTGCCAAAGGCGGTATATCCGCTGGAGGGAGCGCTTCAGGGAAATCTCAAGGTCCAATTCCTGCCCTTTGGAAAATCGTGGAGACTCCGACTTAAACCGGATCTTGGCATTCACCACTTTGAGCTCACCAACCAGAAGATGGGCGAAAAAAGAGTTCGAAAGCAGATCTTGAGGCCGGCTCTTCCCCTTCTGCTCAAAGGCGAGATCGAAATTGATAAGGATGGTCTGGATTTCAAGGACCTCTCTTTGTCTCTTCGTAAGTCGCAATTCAAAGTGAGCGGTGGAATCCGTGGGGACAAGGGGTTCGAATTCACGGCAAAAGGTCCGGTCGATCTGTCAGAGGTCTCTGAAATCGCAGGAAACCAGATACGCGGAGAAGGCACTCTTGAGGCTCGAATCCATGGAAGTCCGGATGAACTTTTACTCGACTTTGACACAGCACTTTTACACGCCAAGTACCTCGGGTTGGACTTCGGCAGTGTGAAAGGGCGAATCACATATGATGATGGAATTTCAGAATTGAGATTTACCGGCATCCGGGCAAATCAAAGAAACACGTTCTACTCTCTCAAAGAAGGCTTCATCGATCTTTCGGGCTCGGATGACCTTCATCTTCCCATCGAGATTCATTCCGGCAGAGTGGAGGATTTGTCGGTGATTCTCCATGCCCTGACCGAAAAAATCAGTTGGTTTCCATCTAGTTTGAAGGGTGAAATCCATGGAAGCGTTGATGTGGGCGGAAAGGTGGACACGCCTCGGTTGATCATCGCAGGTCGAATGGAAGGATCCGATTGGGCGTGGCTCGGGGAGCGTTTCCGAAGAGTAAGGATGGATCTTGGCTATGACCAAGGGGTCTATTATGGAAAGAAAATCGATCTGCTGAAATCCACCGGGTCCTTGAGGGGCGAGGTGCGTTTCGACTCCAATTCCGGTGGAATGGACTGGAAGCTCGAAAGCGAGTCTCTTGGCCTGGGAGACTTTGATTTTTTCGAACGGCTTGAGATTCCTGCGCGCTCCCGAATCCGGATTCGAAGTGTGGGATCAGGAAAAATGGGATCCCTCGAATCCGAGACCGTCTTGCAGGGGTATGATACCGAAGTAAAGGGGGAGCGCTATCAGCCGTCCGATTTCTCTCTCACCATCCGTGATCAACAAATGAAGGCAGATGGAAGTCTATTTGGCGGCCAGCTTTCCGGGCAGATGAAATACTCCCTGATTCCCAAACAACCTTCATCCTTTCGTATGGATCTCGACAATCTTGACTTTTCTCTGCCACTTCTTGTCCTTAATCCGAAACTTGTGGATGATCCTGAGCTCAAGGCGAGGGCCTCCGGGCGCATCCAATTGGACTTCTTGAGCACTCAGGCCGAACTCGCCAGGGGCGAGGTCGAGCTCAAGGGATATCAGCTGAAAAAAAGTGGTTTTTCGCTTGAGCTGGCTGATCCGATCCGGGTTCCCGTTCAGCTGGGATATTTTCAGTTGAAACCCTCGATCTTCCGATTCCGTAACTCCGAACTCACACTTCAGGGAGAGGGAAGAAGGGGGGATGTTGATTTTCGCCTGAAAGGGATCTCCGACATCGCGATCGTGGAAATGCTTACCTCTGCCGTGAGTTCCGCGGCCGGAGAGGCCCGAACGGATCTTCAGCTGCACGGACCTCTCAAGGCGCTTCGTCTTGATGGACAGGTTGATCTGACGAAGGGCAAGGTCACCACACGATGGATGCAGACCCCGTTTGAGGACGTGGATGGCAGGATCCTGATCAATCGGGGAAGGATCTACATTGAGTCCCTTGATGCGTATCTCGGGGATGAGGTGTTCTCCATGACCGGCAAGATCGATACATTCACGGATCGGTTTCCGGAACTGGACATTCGAGGAACGTTTGACAACAACAAGATCAAGATGGATCCATTCGACCTGATTCAAGGTCGTGGCACACTGACACTCAAGGGGCAGGCACCCCCCTATCAGATCGGTGGAGCGTTTGAATTGAACCAGGCCATCTTTACAAGATCTTTTTCGCAGGATGGGGCTGGAACCGCAAGCCGAGGAGGACGCTTTCTTCCGAAAGATGAAAGCAAGCAATCCAGTTCCAACCTCTTTGAGCTCGACTTCATGGTCAATGCCAATCAGGGATTCAAGGTCAAAAACGAAATCGTTGATGCCGAGTTCAAGGGAAAAACAAGGCTCATCGGCCCCCCTTCTCAGCCAAGACTGCTGGGTGAGGGAAAACTGATTGCGGGCAAGGTGCTTTTCAAGGATCGTCCTTTCATTTTTGAGAGTGCAAAAATCGAGTTTGATGATCCCTATCAGTTGAACCCGAAGTTCAGCGCTTCCGCGATCAGTGAGGTAAATCAATACAAGATCCGCGTCTCAGTGTTTGGTCGAGCAAGTCAATGGAAAGCCGAGTTTTCAAGTACTCCCTTTCTCAAGGAAAATGAGATCTTCGCAGTCCTTTCATCCGGAGCGGTCGGGACTCAGGCAGGCCGCTTCACCACAAGGGACCGCACCTTCGTGAGTCAGGGGGAGGCGGCATCTCTGATCCTGCATTCCATGGATTTCAGCAAAGATGTTCAGGACAAGACGGGATTCCAGTTCGACGTCGAAGAGGCCGTGGACTTTCAGGCGGCAAACAGCATTTTTCGGCCGCAGAACCTGTCCGACAACATTGCTGCACCCAAAGTCGTTCTCAAGAGAAACGTGGGTCGCAATGTTTCACTCTCCTTCGGGAGCACTGTAGGCGTGGGTTCTCGTAACCAGCGTGAGGTGAATGCAGAATACAAACTCACTCCCGGAGTTTCGATGCTCGGAGTCTGGAACAACATCGAGGGGGTGAATACGAGGGAGTCGCGGACCTCTTTCGGTCTGGATCTCAAGTTCAATCGGCGATTCAAATGAGTTTAAAACGTGAGTTTCGCATCCTGATTTTGGTCCTGATGATGGGGCTCGGAAGAGTCCATGCGTTTCCGATTGACGAGATCAAGACTGATGGAGTCTCGCAAGAGCAGTGGAATCAAGCCCGTGCACTGACGGGCATCCTTCCGGGCGATGAATACGAGAAAGTGCGTGTGGATCGGGCTATTGAGAAATTGCGAGAGTTTTTTCAGAACAAAGGATACCCCCGCTGCGAGGTAAAGGCGGAACTCCTTACAAGAAATGAGACCCGGCGATTGATTTTTTCCTTTGAGCTCGGAGCACCATTGCTCCTTCAGCGGGTCGTTTTTGAGTCTTCCGAAACCTCATTCACACCGGATTTGGAAAAGCGACTGCAAAAGATACTCGCGGTAAAGCAGGGAGAATTGTTTGATCGCGACCGAATCAAGGAAATGAAACGGTCTGTGGAGGTCTTTCTCACGGCCCGGAATTTTATCGACTCACGGGTAAAGGATCTCAAAACAAGAGATGTTGTGGAAGGAATTGAATTGATTTTCGGGCTCGAACTGGGGGAGCAGGTTGTTTTTTCGGTTCAAGGGAACAGTTATTTTTCCAGAACAGAAGTCATGGATATGATCGAGAACCAGCGCCTGACCGGTCTCGGAAGAGACTTCGTCGGAGTCATCAGAAATCGTATCCGGGATGCGTACGTAGAACGTGGCTTTCGGAATGTGCGGATCACGCCGTATTTCTTTGAGGCAAGCGGTAAAGAGGCAAGAAAGGTCCTTTTTGAAATCAAGGAGGGGCCGCAGATTCGCATCGATTCGATTGTCTTTGATGGAAATGAAACATTCCCAGATGAGACCTTGGAGAGACTGTTTTTCAAAGGGGCTCCGGACCGAATCCAGGCACGCATCCTCTTCTCAAAAATGCTCGATGTTGCGGCCGCCAATCTGATCGAGGAGCTAAGAAAACAGGGATATCTCTCGGCGAGGCTTATTGGAATCAAGACGGATGAGGAGCCGGAAGGGAAGTCCGTCAAGGTACGGATCTTTTTGAACGAAGGCTTGCAAACCCGTATTCAATCAATCAGTTTTGCCGGGAATCAATACGTGCGGACCATGGAGCTTGAAAAGGCCCTCAACTTGTCCGAGACGGACCCTTTGGATCCGACTCGCCTCGAGGATGGTATTGAAAGAATCAAGAAGCTCTATAGGGATAGGGGGCACCTTGCTTTCAAGATCAAGAATGAGGAAGACACTCTCAGGCCAGTGGTGACCTATTCAGAGAAGAATCAGATCGCCTATCTGCATTTTGAGATCGAGGAGGGTGCGCTTTATACCCTCGATGGTGTGGATATTTTCGGGAACGATTTCACACAAAAAAAAGTCATCGAACGGGAAATCCCCTTGCTGCAAGGGGACCCGCTTTCAGAGGCAAGGTTGTTGGAGGTGGAGGAGCGCCTGCGAAGAATCGGCATTTTCAGTCAGGTGAGTCTGGAGCTGAAGGATGTCCCTGGCAGCCCCCTGCGAAAGCGTCTGCGAATTACCGTTCAGGAGTCTGTTCCAGGAAACACCACCGCCGGTATCGGATTCCGTAACGATCTGGGGATCCGCGCGTTCGGTGGACTTTCTTATTCAAATCTCTGGGGGCTCAACCATACCTGGGCTCTTGATCTCACGGTGAACCGGCGTCTCACTCTTTACCGTTTCGTTGAATATACAGCGCAGGTCAGTTACATTCTGCCTTGGGCATTTGCGGGAGAAACAACTTTCAGGCCAAGCATTTCGGCGGAAAAGCGTCAGTACATTCAATTTGATGCGGAGACCTTCGCCTTCAGCGCGAACCTTGAGCGGATGCTTCATCGGCCATGGGGACTTTCGGGTGGATTGGCATATGCACTTGAGAGGATTCAGCAGTTCAACGCGATCGACACTTCTCAGAATCAGCAGATTACGATTGGATCCATCACGCCTAGCTTGAAGGTGGATCTCAGGGACAATCCACTTGCGCCGAAGCGTGGTGTCTTCATGAGTTCCTCTTTTGAGTATGCGAATCGATTTTTGGGGACCCAAATTGACCCCATCCCCATCAGTTACGGACGATTTCAAGCGAGGTCGGATGTTCTCTGGAATTTTCTTCCGGATTTTGTCTGGTACGGAAGCGTACGGGGGGGGTGGTTGCGAAATTTCGAGAATCCGTTTGATAGTAGCGGAAATCTGAATCCTCAGATCACCGTCCCCTTGATCAAGCAATTTGCCCTGGGCGGAATCAACTCGATCCGTGGATTCACTGAACAGGAGATTAATGTTCAGGCAGAGGACAGTGACCGAAGGGTATCGGGGTACCTTACCTACATCAACTATCGGACCCAGATTGACTTCTATCCGTCGCCCCAGGTTTCCATCGGGCCCTTTCTCGATGCCGGAAACCTACAAACAGATGCATTTTCCCTAGGAAATCTGAGATTTGGGAGTGGTGTCGGACTTCGATATGTGACCCCGGTGGGGCCGGTGAACTTTGATTGGGGCTTTAAGTTATTCCCCCGGCCCGGTGAGGCTACCAACGTGTTTTACTTTTCGTTAGGTGTCATCTAGATCCTGATTGACGGAAAAGTCCTTGTCGGGTAAACCTTTACGGCTATGTTTCAACAAAAGTCTTATCTTGCTAAAAAAGTGGGCCCCCATTTTTTCGAAATCAAGGGTCCGAACGCTCCAAAGTGGTACGTGGTTGATGTGAAGGATCAAGTGGTGGGTCGTGTTGCCTCCATGATTGCAAAGGTGATCATCGGGAAGCACAAAACCTCCTATACCCCCAATGTGGATACGGGTGACTTCGTCGTTGTTTTGAATGCCGATAAAGTTGTTTTGACCCGCAACAAGCTCGACACCAAGATCTATCGTGATTACTCCGGATACATTTCTGGTCTTAAGGAACGGACTGCTCGTGAGATGCTTCAGCAAAAGCCCGAGGAAGTGATCCGCCGTGCGGTTTGGGGCATGACCAACAAGTCATCCCTTGCTCGTCACCAGATGAAAAAATTGAAGGTTTATGCCGGGGGTGAACATCCTCATGCAGCTCAAGGACTTCAGGAGCTTCCTTTGGCTGCAAAACGCCGTTCTGCTATGACCAAGAAAGCCACAAAAAAGTCTTAAGGAAGATTTATGTTAGAAAAAGAAATTCATCACATTGGAAAAAGAAAAACCGCAGTGGCTCGTGTTTACCTTCGCCCTCGTAAAGGTGAAGTGGGGAACATCAGTGTAAACGGACGATCCTTGGAAGAGTACTTTCCACGTCCCGCTCTCCAGAAGATTGCGATGCAGTCCATGGATTTAACCAATAACAATGGCCAATTCGACGTTTATGTAAATGTTGCCGGAGGCGGAATTTCTGCTCAAGCAACCGCGATCCGTCACGGGATTGCGCGGGTACTGAATGAAATGGATGCGGCTCTCCGTCCAAGCCTGAAAAAGGCTGGCTTCCTGACGCGGGATGCGCGTGAAGTAGAGCGTAAGAAGTACGGACTGGCTGGCGCTCGCCGTCGTTATCAGTTCTCCAAGCGTTAATTCTGGAGCAAGTCAAATACCTGTCGGTCCGGGATTCCCTCTGGGGACCCGGACCGTTTTATTTGGTGAATTCAGGTTCCCATCGGCCAATTTCGTGTCATAATTTTCGCTAAGAGATAGAAAACAAGGGAAAAACTATGAAACAGATAAAATTGGTTCTTTTGGTGGTTTTAAGCTTGGGATTCGGATTTAATGCCTTCTCGGGCAGCATCGCAACTGTGAATGGTAAGGTCATCACCGATGCCGACCTCCAAAGTTTGGTTTCCACTCTTCCGTTTCAACAAAGGGAGCTTGTAAAAAAGGATCAAAATTTACGAAAGAAAATGATTTCTGATTTGATCGACCAGGAACTGATGCTCCAGGAAGCTGCCGCAGAAAAAATCGAGAGCACCAAGGAATATCAGGATGCCCTGAACATTATGCGCAAACAGGCGCTGGTGAACGCGATTGTTTCCAAAAAGCTCGCTTCCAAGGTGACTCCTCAGGCGGTCAAAGAGTACTACAACAGCAGAAAATCCAGCTACTCAACGGATCAAATTCATGCACAACACATTCTTCTTTCAACCGAAAAGGAAGCTGAAGAGGTGCTCAATCAGGTCATGCAGCCGGGAGTGGATTTCCAACGAGTTGCCGAAGCCAGATCAAAAGATCCTACTGCCAAGAACACCCGTGGAGATGTGGGTTTTTTTTCAAGAAATATGTTTGATCAGGCCTTTACTGATGCGGCATTTAAAACTCGGGTCGGTGAAATCACGGGTCCTGTGAAGACTGCATTTGGTTTTCACATCATCAAGGTGGTGGATCGTAAAGTTGGAAAGATTCAGGAGCTTGCCGAAGTGGAGCAAGAGGTTCGGACTGATTTTCAGAGAGATCTTTTGCGCAACTTCGTGATGGGCCTTAGAAGAAAGGCCAAAATCAAGGAATAGGGATGAATTCTGATCCGGCGCAGAGGAGTTCTTCTGTTGTCCGGTTTTTTTGATGAAGAATGACAGGTTTTCCCTATCTTACCTGATTTTCCTGTTTCTGTTTTTTTACTCGGCCGCATTGCGTTTTGAGTCGGAGATTTTTACTGACTCTCCGGGTGTTACCTCCGTATCTCCTTTCGTCTTTTTGTCCTTGGCCTCCTTGTTTTTGATGCTCAGCCTTCGCTCGGTCATTAGGCTCCAAACGATTTTTTTGGGAATTCTTTCAATTGGAGTGACCCTTGGAGTCTTCATCGGGGGGATGCGTTTCGAGGAAACCGCCGTTCAAAGGCGCTGGTTAGCCAGCAATTCCGAGAACGATTTCTCCAGAATATCAGGGCATTGTTCACCGAAAGTTGGGAGGGCAATGCTTCGGATACTTGATCGGGCACTCAAGCCCAAGAGTGAGTATGAGCTGAGGGAGTTAAAAATCGATTCAGAGTGCCGGTTGCGACATTTTCGTTATTTGTCCGAACAGAATTTGAATCCATGTTTGAGTTTCGAGAGCTCCTCAAAATGTACCTTGAGGTGGGCTGTAGTTTTCGGGCGTTCCGGGGGGTGGGATCAGATGACAAGAGAGTTCTTTTTTGGAAAAATGCTCGAATCCTGGCAGAAGGATCATGATCCGGATACGCTTGTTTCATATGTGCTGAAGGACCAGGAGTTGTTTCATCTCTCCTCCTTGGAAATGGAAAAAGAGCGCCAGGATCGATTGAGTGGCACTATTTTTGAAAAAGTGGGCCAGATCATGAAAGAGAGCGAGGCGATCTCCAAGCCTCAACCCTATCATTTCAAATTCAAGGAATCATACTCCGAGTACCTCTCCCGTTCTAGGGGGTAATGAAAACGAGCGTGTTTAAATCCCCGGGTTTCAGGAGTAGTCCTTTGCGCTGATTCCGTATTTCTCAAGTTTCCTAAGCAAGGTTTTCTTGGGAATATTTGCATGCATTGCAGTTTGATTGATTTTTCCATGAAAGGCTTTCAGTGCGTTGATCAGGAACTGTTTTTCAAACTCCTCCTTGCTTGCCTGAAAGTCAAACTTTTGAATACTCATTCGAAAGCTCATGGCCTCACCTTCCATCGGAACAGCCCCTTCCTCAATGGAGAGCTCCGCCACGTGGGATGCGGCAGGTGAATTGGGGGGTTGGGCAATTGTTCTCAATTTTTCGGGTAGTGAATCAATGCTGATCATCTGGCCTGATTCCAGAACGAATGCATGTTCGAGAACATTCTCAAGCTCCCTGATGTTTCCGGGCCATCGATGAGTCTTCAGCGCAGCCAGTGCACCGTCATCGAGCCCCTTAATCTGTTTTTTGTAGCGAAGATTGAATTTTTCGACGAAGTATTTCGAAAGTGACTCGATGTCATTCCTGCGGTCGCGGAGTGGAGGGAGTTTGATGGGAAGAACATTGAGCCGATAGAAG
>JAGWXK010000127.1 GCA_018969905.1 Bdellovibrionales bacterium | reverse complement strand
GATGTAAAAAATGTCACATTCAATCCGCTTCTCGAGCGAAGTGTCCCCCCTCCATCCGTTGATCTGGGCCCACCCCGTGATTCCGGTCTTGACCCTGTGACGAAGCATGTAATTTGGAATCTCTTGTCTGAATTTGTTTACGAAAACAGGCCGCTCGGGCCTTGGTCCGACCAGACTCATGTCACCCGCAAAAACATTCCAGAGCTGAGGCAGTTCATCGAGCGAAGTTGAACGCAAAAAGGTTCCGAAAGAGGTTCTGCGGTCGTCGTTTGCTCTGGCCCATACCGCCCCCGTCGCATCCTCGGCATCCACTCTCATGGACCTGAATTTCAGCATCATGAAGGTCGCCCCATCAAGCCCCATCCGCTCCTGGCGGTACAGCACCGGTCCGCGAGACGTGAGCTTGACCAGAATCCCCAGCGCAAGAAGGACGGGCGAGAGAATCAATAGTCCGAGGCCCGAGAGAAAAAAATCCATGGCCCGCTTCAGCCAGGCTTGATACCCCGACAAAGGAGAGGAATTCAGAACAATCAAAGGGACACCACCAAAGGATTCAGTTGCCGCTCCGAGCGCGAGATAACTTGAATAGTCAGGGATGATCTGTAGATCAAGGGATTCGTCCTTAAGCCCCAAAACCAGTCCGTCCAGAACATCCCGATTCATGGAGGGAATTCCCAGGAGCACTGATTTCGGAGATTCCATGCGAATCAGCTCCAAGGCGCGTGGGTAATCGCGGGGACCGATGACCCGAACCACATCAAGTCCGAGCTCGGGGTATCGACCAAGCTGAGAAACCATGTATTCAAGGTCCCGCCCCTCACCCACCGCGATCACCCGTGTCGAGAATATACCCTTCTTTTTGAGCTCTCTCAGGACCTTCCGGCTTCCCACCCTGAACATCCAGGAAAAGATCAGCACAAGGATACCGAAAATCAGAATAACACCTCGAGAAAAACGATACTCCGTTACGAAAAAGGTAAGCGCGGTAAACAGGATGAGGGTCGCGAAATGAGCACGGATCAAGGTATGGATTTCCGTCGATCTTCGGATGACCCGCTCAAAACGGTACACCCCGAAAAAATGAAAACAACCCGACCAAAGAACGATGATAAACGGGAGAAGCCCAAGGTACTTGGACTCCTCGGGCGCTTCCGGATAAAATGGCAGCCCGGGTGCTCCGTTTAAGGACCCAAAACGGATTGGATAGGCCAGGAGCCAGGCTACAACGACAATCATTACATCGGCGATGCGAGTCAGGGTTCCCGCGGAATTTTGGTAACGCTTCATCATGGTCTTCCTCGAAACTTAACTGATTCACGGAGCAAAAAACAGTGGTATGATGTGCGCCATCTCATTTTGAACCTGCGAGGAACATGACCATGAAGTCTGAAACAATCAACCATCTGACCCCGATTCACCTGAGCAAGTCCTTTGATGGCGACACCCTTGCCCATTTCTTCTTCCAGACTGACAAGAAGGCCGCCGCTCTGCACTCCGAAACTCCCACCGAGATCCAGGATCTGGCAAAAAGCGGAACCTTCAGCGGCGCTGCAAAATCTGTTTTTTTCATCCGCGGCTCCTATATTGATCAGATCAACCTGTTAATTGCCGGGTTAGGCTCAAAAAAGGAATTCACCCCCGAAAAGGCCCGACTCACGGGAGCCATGGTGGCAAATCGGGTGAGCTCCGAAAAAGTGAAGACTTTTGGCATCAACATTGACGGGATGCTGAAGGGATCGAATAAGGCAACCGTGGAGGCGATTCTGCCCGCGCTTCTCGAGGGCTTCTATCTGGCCCAGTACACTTTCGACAAATACAAATCCCAAAAAAACGGAAACCAGAAACTCGAATCCATCCACCTGGTGAGCGAAGATCGCAAGAACGAAACCTGGCTCAAGAAAATCATTCACGATGCGCTCATCACCATCGATTGCGTTTTCCTGACCCGGAATTTCTCGAATGAGCCTTCCAACCACGGGACACCCGAATATTATGCAAATGAGATTTCGAAACTTTGCAAAACATATGGCCTGAAATGCAAGGTCATGGGTGAAGCCGAAGCCCGCAAAGAAAAAATGGAACTGTTCTTATGCGTGGGAGCGGGCTCCGAGCGCGAATCCAAAGTGGTGATCATGGAATACACTCCGAAGACGGGTGCGAAATCCGCAAAGCACGTATCCCTGGTCGGAAAGGGCGTCACGTTTGATTCCGGCGGAATTTCGCTAAAGCCCGGCATGCGCATGGAAGACATGAAGCATGACATGACCGGCTCCGCAACCATGGTCGGCGCAACCCTGATGGCTGCACGTCTCGGATGCAAAAACAAAATCACCACCATTCTGGTTTTTGCGGAAAACATGCCATCCGGCACAGCCACCCAGCCTGGAAACATCATTCGGGCCCGGAACGGGAAGACAGTTGAAATCATCAACACCGACGCTGAAGGGCGGCTGGTGCTTGGCGACGCGCTTGATCTCGCGCACGATTACAAGCCCGATGTCATCGTCAACACGGCGACTCTCACGGGCGCAAGCTCGGTGGCGCTCGGAAAACTCGCCAGCGCACTTTTTGCAAACGATGAAAAACTTGCAAAGACCCTGATGGCATCAACTGAGGTTACAGAAGAGGCGCTTTGGCAACTTCCACTTTGGGACGAATACTTTGAAGACATCAAGTCTCAGTATGCCGACATGATGAACAGCGCTAACGACAGCAATGGTGGCACCATTCGGGGAGCAATTTTCCTTAAGCAGTTCATTCGACCTGGAATGAAATGGGCGCATGTGGATCTCGCAAATCGTGCGTATGATCAGGGCTACCTTGCTTATAACCCGCGCAAAGGATCAAGCGGCGTTTACGTCAGGACCTTTGCTCACTTCGCAATGAACTTTTAGATTTTATGACTACAGCAGCAAATCCTCGAATCGGAACCATTTCCCAGTTTGACGGGCAGACCATCACTCTGAACGGCTGGGTGTTCAACAAGCGCTCCTCAGGGAAGATCAAATTCCTGATGCTTCGGGATGGAAGTGGTATCATCCAAGGCGTTCTCGTCAAGGGCGAGTGCAACGATGCAGCCTTCGAGGGGTTCGATGCCCTCACTCAGGAAAGCTCGGTTGTGGTCACCGGGAAGGTTCGAGCCGAGCCCCGTTCGAAAATCGGCTATGAGCTCACCGTGCTGGATGTGAAACCCGTACAAATTGCCGATGCCTATCCGATCAGCCCGAAGGATCATGGAGTAGAATTCTTGATGGAGAACCGCCATCTTTGGATTCGAAGCCAGCGCCAATGGGCTGCCCTCCGGGTTCGAAGCGAGATCTTTTTTGCGATTCAGGATTTCTTCAGGACTCGCGGCTTCATCCGCTTTGATCCGCCGATCCTGAGTGCAACATCTTGCGAAGGCACATCCACTTTGTTTCAAACTCCGTACTTCGACGAGAAGGCATTTCTCACGCAATCGGGTCAACTTTACGGCGAAGCAGGCGCATTTGCCTTTGGTAACATCTACACTTTCGGCCCGACCTTTCGCGCGGAAAAATCAAAGACCCGCAAGCATCTGACCGAATTCTGGATGGTTGAGCCGGAGATGGCATTCGCAAAGTTGAACGACGTGATGGATCTCGGCGAGGCTTTTGTATGCCACATCGTGAAACACTGTCTTGATCATTGCCAAAAGGAGCTCGTGATCCTCGAGCGAAATCAAAAGGAACTCGAGACCATTGTAGCGCCCTTCCCCCGCATCACCTATGATGAGGCTCTCAAAATCCTGGAAAAACGCGGGCATGCAATTCCCTGGGGCGAGGATTTCGGCGCCCCTCACGAAACCGCACTCGGTGAGGAGTTCGGAAAGCCCGTGTTCATTCACCACTTTCCGTCCAGCATCAAAGCATTCTACTTCAAAAATGCCGATGATCCGAATGGCGAGGGAGTCGACCATGATGGGAAATACGCACTCGGTGCCGATCTGATTGCTCCTTTCGGTTATGGCGAAATCATCGGCGGAGGCCAGCGGGAGGACAAAGTTGATGTCCTCGAAAGACGCATCAAGGAACACGGTCTTAACCTGAAGGACTATCAGTGGTACCTCGATCTTCGTCGCTTCGGGAGCGCGCCTCACGCAGGATTCGGACTCGGAGTCGAACGAACTGTAGCCTGGGTAACCGGAGTCGAACATGTTCGCGAGACGATTCCGTTCCCGAGAATGATCAACACCATCAGGCCCTGATCCCTTGGATGAACCGAATTTTCACGTAGTTCTGATTGAACCCGAGATCCCCCAAAACACCGGATCGATCGGGCGCCTCTGTCTTGCCACCGGATGCAGACTTCATTTGGTGAAGCCGCTTGGCTTCAGCATCGATGCACAAGCCTTGAAACGGGCGGGACTTGATTATTGGGCTCACCTGGATGTCAGAGTACATGAGTCTTCAGATCATTTTTTTGGCTCTCTTCCTGAAGATGCAAAGCTTGCCCTCATTGAAACAAGGGCCGGAAGAACCATCTATGATTTCGAGTTCAAAAAGGGCTACTACCTCATTTTCGGAAAGGAAACGACGGGGCTTGCCGACTGGATTTTGAACCAATATCCCGCTCAACTCGCCCGGATCCCCATGCTCCATGCGGGCGTGCGCTCCTTGAACCTATCCAATGCCGTAAGCATTAGCGTTTACGAGGCGCTCCGGCAGGTGGAGTTTTCTTCTAACTGGCCTCGATCGCTGTTGTAAATTAAATCTAAAGGCCTTTTTCGATAGATATTTCGGCATGCTCTTTGATTGATCCCAGCCATGAAATACAGCTGCCCTGATTTAAAGTGTCAATCCCAGGTTTTCTCAAGTCCGGACTCCGAACACATCATTCGATTCGGGACATTTTTCAGAAAATCCGACAGCCGCCACATCGATCGATTTCGATGCATGTCTTGCAAGCGCACTTTTTCCAGATCCACTTTTTTGCCAAACTACCGACACAAAGTCAGGCGCATCACTCATCCACTGAACGAACTTCTCTACTCCGGTGTATCCCAGAGGCGGTCTGCGATGATCCTTGGGGTTGCAAGGAGCACCATCTCAAGACGATTTCGCTACCTTGGAGAAAGGGCCAAGCATCAGAATCAAAAGCACCTCCGACACTATGAAAACCACCCCGCAGTTGAGATTGAATTTGATGATCTTGAAACCCATGAGCACACCAAATGCAAGCCACTCAGTGTGTCCCTGGTGGTTGAAGCAAAAACGAGAAAAATCCTTGGATTTAGGGTGTCTCGCATGCCTGCAAAGGGCAGACTTTCAAAACTGGCCCTTAAAAAATATGGACCAAGGCCCGATGAACGAGGCATTGGCTGGAAGGAACTTCTCTCATCGGTTCGATCCTACGTCTCTCCGGCCGCCACTATCACCAGCGACGACAACCCCCATTACCCCAAAGTCGTCCGAAGGCAATTTCCTGAGGCAACCCATATCAGAGTAAAGGGAGGCCGTGCAGCGATCACGGGGCAAGGAGAATTGAAAAAACTAAAATACGATCCGATATTCTCGCTCAATCACACCTGCGCCATGCTTCGAGCAAACTTAAACCGGCTCTTCAGGCGAACCTGGTGCACCACCAAAACCATTCAAGGCCTGATCGATCACCTTTCGATCTATGTGGCTTTCCATAACCG